>NZ_JBJDXL010000301.1:0-3741 GCF_051866655.1 Intestinibacter sp. | reverse complement strand
TATAATTATTTCATAACACAAATAAGGGGGATGCGAATATGGAAATGCGTAGAAAAGACCGTGCATTAGGTATGGAGGAAACAATTGAAATCTTAAATAAATCTGAATACGGAGTACTTTCAACAGTGGACGAAAATAGTGTTCCTTATGGAGTACCAATTAATTTCGCTTATACTGATGGAGTGATTTATTTTCATTGTGCAAAGGATGTTGGACATAAATTAAGCAATATAAAACAAAACGGCAATGCTTGTTTTACTGTAGTAAATGATGTTTGTTTATTGCCAAGTACATTTTCTACTAAATACAGTTCAGCAATTCTTTTCGGAACAATATCATCAGTTGAAGACGACAAAGAAAAAAGAAAAGGATTAGAGGCGCTTATAAAAAAATTAGCACCAGATTACATGGAAAGTGGATTGAAATATATAGCTAATAGTATGGATGATACAACTGTTTTAAAGATGGAAGTAAAAGAAATGACAGGAAAAGCTAAAAAATAGTAAAATTATTTTTCTAATCGATTCTTGAAAAAAATAAAAAAAAATGATAAAATTTTTGTAAATAAGTAGTTGAAATGGCTAAATCTAGTTGATTTCAGCTACTTTTTCTCTATTCGTGTGTTTCTACCGTAATAGGAATTTTGACATGAGTCAGAAGGAGGTGGATAGAATGAAAAGAGTAAAAGCGGCTTGTATTTGTCAGACTCTTCATTTTATGTTAAAAGAGGATTTAGGACATGATTATGGAGTAAAGCTTGTTAAAAAAGAATATGAAAACTATATAGCAGGTCTTGAAAAAAATCATACAAAATATAAAATTATTGATGAGACAGTACAACCAGACGGATCTATTATTATAAAGATTAGAAAACAATATAATAATAGTGACGTAGGAGAATATTTAGATTAATAAAAATACAGCATGCAAACCATATTTAACTTGGAATGCGTGCTTATTTTATTTATAAACAAAATAAATAATTAATTCTATAAATATAAATTGGACTTATAGGTAAATATTGATTAATATTTAATTTATAATATACTTATATAAAGAAAATCTATAAAAGGGGGACAAAAAATGGAAAAATATCTTGGAGAAAGCATACCACAATTAGGATTTGGTCTTATGAGACTTCCTATGAATGGTGAAAAGGTTGATATAGAACAAACTAAAAAAATGGCAGATATATTTTTGGAAAAAGGTTTTTGCTACTTTGACACAGCATTTGGTTATCTTAACGGAGAATCAGAAAAATCAGTAAAGGAAGTATTAGTCGATAGATATCCTCGTGATAAGTTCGTTTTGGCGACTAAATTGCCAGCATGGGCAGGGGCTAAGACAAAGGAAGAAGCAGAGCAAATGTTTTACACTTCATTAGAACGTACAGGCGCTGGATATTTTGATTTCTACTTATTACATAATTTAGGAGAACAACGTACACATTTCTTTGACGATTATGATTTATGGAATTTCTGTGCTAAAAGAAAAGAAGAAGGATTAATCAAGCATTTTGGTTTCTCTTTCCACGATAAAGCAGATGTTCTAGATGAAATATTAAATAAACATCCGGAAGTAGAATTTGTACAACTACAAATAAACTATGCAGACTGGGATAATCCAACTATAGAATCAAGAAAATGCTATGAGGTAGCTCGTAAACACAATAAGCCAGTTGTAATAATGGAACCAGTAAAAGGTGGAATTTTAGCGAATCCTCCACAAAAAGTAACTGATGTACTAAAAGCAGCTGATAAAGATGCATCACCATCTTCTTGGGCAATACGTTTTGCAGCATCACTTGACGGTATAATCACAGTTTTATCTGGAATGTCAAATGTGGAACAAATGGAGGACAATGTTTCTTATATGGAAGACTTCAAACCATTATCAGAAGATGAAGCGAAGGTAGTTGATGAAGCTAGAGAAATTATAAATGCTATTCCAACAGTTCCTTGTACTGCATGTACTTACTGTATGAAGGGATGCCCTGAATCAGTAGCAATATATGGAACTTTCCAAGCTGTGAATATAGTAAATATTTACGATGATGTAGAAGCAGCAAAGGGCAGATATAAATGGAATACTGAAGGACATGGCTGGGCTAAGGCATCTGCATGTATCGAATGCGGTCAATGTGAAGAGGTATGTCCACAACATATACATATTAGAGAAGAGCTTAAAAAGGCAGCTGCTATTTTAGAGGGATAATTATATTTTGAAATAAAATATATAAGGCAAGCAACTTATAATTTAAAAGATAAATTGCTTGCCTTATATAACATATTAAGCTAGTTAAAATAGCTAGCCTGCATTAAACTTACTTCATGGATATCTACTATCATAATAAGTAATGCTATTAATTGTACTATTATGTATATAAATAAAACCTTGAAACTAAATACATTTTCTATATACTTATCTTCGCGTCCGTTAAATCTCCAAAGCAAATAATCTACAAATTGAAGAACTACAAAACATGCACCTATAGAAGATAGAAGAAAATACCCCACAACAGCCATTGTGAAAAAGAAATCTCTAGTAAGAACAGTACCTATAATTAGCAGAACAAATTGTAGATAAAAATTAGATTTTAATATTATCGACCATAAGGGCACTCTAAGTTTTTTTATATCCAAGCTTTCTATTCTATAAAATAGCAAATTAAGTAATTTATAATGATTTTCTTGTCTTAAACTCACCCACATAGTACTAAAACCGCCATCGCGTTCCCAAATTACTTTACCGCTGTTATCACGACCGACACAATATCTTCCAGAAAGTATTGTTATGCACAATGAAAAGCTATAAATTACAAGTGCTAGTATTATATCCTCCATAATAACCCTCCACAAAAAATATTTATTAATATTATAGCACCAATTCAACAATGTTCAGTTAATATTATGTTGATAAATTTGGAAAACAGAAATACAATAAATGAATAAAGCTAGGAAAAATTTTGGCTAAAGGAGAGTGTCTATGAAAAAGAAAAAATATTTAAAAAGAGTGGGAATTATATCAGTAGCTTTAATACTGATTTGCGTAATAGGTTTTTTTACATATGTTTCAAATTACTATCATGCTCAGGATTATCAAGTTGGAAATATAACTATAACAGAAGAAAAGAATTATATCGTATATGGAGATTCAAATAGTAAAACAGGGTTTATATTTTATCCAGGAGGTAAAGTAGAGGCTGAGGCATATAAGCCGATATTAAGTAAGCTAGCTAAAAAAGGAATTTGCTGCGTGCTTGTGGAGATGCCTTATAATTTAGCTGTATTTGATTCAAATGCGGCTGGCGATATTATGCAGGACTTTAAAAAAATAGAAAACTGGTATATAGGTGGACATTCTTTAGGAGGTGCTATGGCTTCATCTTTTGCAGCTGAGCATCAAGAGGATTTAAAGGGATTAGTTCTTTTGGCTGCTTATCCTACTGATAAACTAGAAATTCCTGTTTTATCTATTTATGGAAGTGAGGATGGAGTTTTAAATAGGGAAAAATACGATAACTCAATAGGTCTAGCAGAAGATCTTACAGAAATAGTGATTAAAGGTGGAAATCATGCACAGTTTGGAAATTATGGAGAACAATCAGGAGATGGTAAGGCTACAATTTCTAAGGAGGAGCAATGGAATCAAACAGTTAAGCAAATTTTAAATTTTATATAAAAGCCTAAAAGACTTCATTTCTAATAGTTAAAGTCCTATTATTAAATTAGGAGAAGGTTT
>NZ_JBJDXL010000300.1:0-3748 GCF_051866655.1 Intestinibacter sp. | reverse complement strand
CTGTTCGCCTCTCCTACTAAATCTATGCCTGTTTTACTCGTAAGCCCAAATCCTTCTATATAATCGTATAATTTGCTTACACCTAATCTTCTCCCTAATTCCACAAAAACTGGGTTACATGAATTTTGTACTGCCTGTTCAAATGTCTCACTTCCATGAGGTCTGTAGGATCTCCAACATTTTATTTTCTGACCCTCAACATTCACACTACCTGTACATGTAAAATGCTCGTTTGGTTTGATTACATTTTCTTCAACTGATGCTGTAGATGTTATCAGTTTAAAGGTAGAACCCGGTTCATATGTATCACTTATAAGTGTATTTCTCCACATTTCATAATATGCGTTTATTTTTTTATCGTCGTCATAGCTTTCTAATAGCTGTTCGAAATAAGGATATATCGCCTTTGTAGGGGTATTTGGGTCGTAATCAGGCTTTGATGCCATAGCTAAAATATCTCCCGTCTTTGGATCCATAGCTATTATTTTAACTCTTTTAGCATTGTTTAATTCGTAAGCTCTTTGGGCTGCTTTTTCTGCATAGCTTTGAATCACTTCATCTATAGTAAGCACTATTCCATTTCCCTGTGTAGGCTCATAATACTGCTCTACACCTTGGTTAATTTCCCTACCAGATGCATCAGTGCTGACTATCAACTTTCCTTCTTCTCCTTGTAATTTGCTATCGTATTTTAATTCAACACCGCTCACTCCAGAGCCGTCTGCTGAAGTATGGCCTAAAACATATGATGCAAAATTCCCATATGGATAATATCTTTTTGGATCCTCTGATACCCATATGCCAGACAGAGACTGACTTTGTATTTTATCAGCTACATCATCATCTACCCATCTTTGAATTCTAACCAATGCTTGATCTGTTTTGGATACCAATTTTAGAATTTCTTCATAATCCTTATCTTTTACTATACTCGCGATTTTCTTCGCAGTCTCTTCTTTGTCCTTAACTTCAACTGGCTTACACCAAATAGTGTATTTAGTAACGCTTACAGCTAGCTCCTTCATATTTTTATCGTAAATAGTTCCTCTTTTTGCCTCTATAGGAATTTCTCTTGTCTGCTGCTCCGAAGCTTTAGTGCTGAGCCACTCACCCTTTATCAGCTGTAAATAACAGGTTCTCACTATCAATATTAAAAACAAGCTACATGCACAAATAAGAACTAATACCAATCTTTTTTTACTTTTAATCCTTATTTTTTTCATTTCATCCTCCTTTAATCGTCTACAGAAATATATCTTTTTTGATATTCTGTTGGATAAATCATATTCAATTTTGAACTAGCCTCTTCTTCTAAGTTATTTGAGCTTTTATCACCTATATTTTCTACTTCTAAAGCTTCTAATTTATTCTGCTTCTTTTTTAAATCCTTTTCCAGATAATATATATCGTATTTTAAGCTTGAAGAGATCTCATAAATACATAAATTTCCAATCCCTATCGATGCTATTAAAACGATCAAGAGTACACCTCTTTTATTTTTATTCCTTTTCCTTCTTTTATATGCTTTAAAACTCTTTATTTTTTCTTTACTTTCCTTCATATCGCGACCTCCTAAGTCTAAACATATATAGTCTCAATTAAAGAATTATTTATTTTAGATATATCCTCCTCTAAAAAAATTTCTAAAAAAATATACATATAAATACAAATTCAATTTTTTTATTTCAATATTTTTTAATATATTTTAAATTGAAACAAAAAAAATACACCTAAATTTAGTTTTATCCACTAAAATTAAGTGTATTTCTAGTATACTATTCTAATTCAAAAGCACCAGTATATAATTGATAGTATTTGCCATGTTTTTCAATAAGCTCGTCATGACTTCCACGTTCAATTATTCTACCTTGATCTAACACCATAATTACATCAGAATTTTTTATTGTAGACAATCTATGCGCTATTACAAATACTGTTCTTCCCTCCATCAATTTATCCATTCCGTCTTGAACTATTTTTTCTGTTCTAGTATCTATACTAGATGTAGCTTCATCTAATATCAATACTGGTGGATCTGATATAGCAGTTCTAGCAATTGATAAAAGCTGTCTTTGTCCTTGAGATAGATTACTTCCATCTCCTGTTAAAACAGTATTATATCCATCCTTTAGATGAGATATAAATCCATGTGCATTCGCAAGCTTAGCAGCCTTTATAACTTCTTCGTCAGTTGCATCTAATTTTCCGTATCGGATATTTTCCATTACAGTTCCAGTAAATAAATGCGTATCTTGAAGTACTATGCCTAATGATCTTCTTAAATCGTCTTTTTTGATTTTATTTATATTGATTCCATCGTATCTGATTTTTCCATCTTGTATATCGTAAAATCTATTTATTAAGTTTGTAATTGTAGTTTTTCCTGCACCTGTAGCTCCTACGAAGGCCACCTTTTGACCTGGCTTAGCATAAAGTCTTATATCGTGTAAAACTATCTTATCGTCATTATAACCGAAGTCCACACCATCGAATACTACATCTCCACTTAGCTTAGTATATGTCACAGTACCTTCTGCTTTATGAGGATGCTTCCACGCCCAAGTTCCTGTACGTTCTTCTACTTCTCTAATTTCTCCGTCTTCTTCTACGGCATTTACTAAAGTTACATATCCATTATCTACCTCTGGTTCTTGGTCTATAAGTGTAAATATTCTACCTGCTCCAGCAAGAGCCATTATTATAGAGTTAAATTGTTGAGATACTTGGCTTACTGGCATATTAAAGCTTCTAGTAAGTTGTAAAAAGGAAGCTAATCCACCTAAAGTAAGACCTCCTACACCAGTTATAGCTAAGACTGCTCCAATAGCAAGTATTAAAACATAGCTTATATTACCTATATTATTCATTATAGGCATAAGCATATTTGCAAAGCCGTTGGCATTATCTGCACTTTCAAATAATTTGTCATTTAACTCATTGAATTTACTATTTGATTCTTCCTCATGGCAGAATACTTTAACGACCTTTTGCCCCTCCATCATTTCTTCAATATATCCATTGACTGCACCTAGATCCTTTTGTTGATTTATAAAGTAATGAGAGCTTTTACCACCTACAACCTTCATAACCCTATACATAACAACTACCATCAATAAAACTAAAACTGTAAGTATTGGACTTATTACTATCATAGATATCAAAGTCCCTACTATAGTTATTACTGAAGATATAAGCTGAGGTATACTCTGACTTATCATCTGTCTTAAAGTATCTGTATCATTTGTATAAATACTCATAATATCTCCGTGAGCATTTGTATCAAAGTACTTAATCGGAAGCTTTTCCATATGCTCAAATAAATCATCACGTATGTTTTTTAATGTTCCTTGAGATATATTTACCATAAGTCTACTATATATATACGATGATATTACACCTGTATAGAAAATTGCAGCCATTATACATAATGCCTTTAATAGAGGTACAAAATTAGGGTTAGTACTTCCTATAAGAGGTACTATATAGTCATCTATTAAGCTTTTCAAAAATAAATTTCCTATAACAGAAACGATTGAACTTATAAATATAGTTATTAACACTATAAAGAATAAAAATTTATATTCCTTAAATATATAATCCATTATCCTCTTTAAAGTCTTCATAGGATTACCTTTAGGAGCGTTTGGTCTTTTGTCATTTTTACCAAATCCTCTACTCATTGTCATCAGCTCCCTTCATTTGTGATTCATAAACCTCTCTATATATAGAATTGTTTACTTTTAATTCA
>NZ_JBJDXL010000299.1:0-3754 GCF_051866655.1 Intestinibacter sp. | reverse complement strand
AGTAAATCCTCTCTTAGGTATAAAATACACATCTAATCCATTTTCTAGCTTTTCGTAATATAATTCTTCCTTTAATAATTCGTTGACTATCTTTTCCATTTATGCCCTCCCTATTTACTTAAGAAATATATAGTGTCTAACTCAATATTTTTTACAGCTTCGATTATATCCTCTTTTGTCGCATTATTTATTATACCCTTTATTTCCTCTATACTGCTATCGTCCTTTGCTATATGTTGTGAAATATAAAAATCTGAAACTCGACCGATTTCGTCGTTTAAAGAATTTAGAGAATCTATAAATCCTATCTTGGCATTTGAAATCTCAGTTTCTGTTATATCTCCATCCTTTAGATTTTGAAGCTGCTTCTTTATAAGCGAAACAGTCTTGTCGTAATTTTCTGCTTCTATACCTGAACAGATAAGCATCACAGATTTATTTTTTTGTATTGTAGAGTAAATAGTATAGCAAAGACTCTCTTTTTCTCTTACATTTATAAATAATTTACTGTCTGCTCCTCCACCTAGTATTCTAGATCCTAAAAGCAAGCTGTAGTACTTTTGTTTATCTAAATAATCTACATTACATCTATATCCCATGACTAGCTTTCCTTGTGCTATATCCATAGTTTCGTGTATTTCTTTTACACTTTGAACATCTTTATAGTATTCATTCTTTGGTATATCGATTATTTCGCCTCTTTCAAATGTAAATTTTTGTTTTATTAAATCTACTACCTCGTCTTCATCAAAGTCCCCCTCTACGATTATATTTATAGGCGATGTTTTTAGTATTTTTTTGTAGTGCTCATATAAATTCACGCCATTTATAGAGTCTAAATCCTCTACATATCCGCTTCCACTTATAGAATACGGCTCATCTTCAAACATAATCTCAGTAGCTCTTTTTACTGCATAATTAGCTTTATCGTTTATTATGCCTATTATTATGTCCTTTCGTATTTCCTTTTCTATTTTTAAATACTCTTCATTAAACCCTCCATCTACAACTAGAGGATTGTTTATTACTTCATTTAAAAGTTCTATGCTCTGTCCTAAAATTTTCTCATCTAAATATTTTTGATTGACAGACAATATACTAAATCCTAATATTTGATTTTCTCCTCTTTTAGATATTAATGTGTTTAAATAAGCTCCGTATAATTCCTCTTCTCTATCTGTCAACTCACTTCTTGTCTTATATTTACTACAACCACTTTTTAAAACCGCTGGAAGTAGAGCATTTTTTGTAACTTCATCCCTGTCTAATTTTCTCGATATAAATACACTTACTAGATTTGTTTTAAACTTACTCTCTGGAATCAATGTTAGATTTACATTTTTCCCTATTTCTATTGTCTTTAAATTTTTCATTTACTAGCTCCTTTTCCCTATAATTACTATATTATATAATAATACCCTATCTTTATCATATTTGCTAACCTATTTAATAAATATTCTTTTTATATTATTATAACTTTATTTTTACTATTATATACAAGGTTCAAATTGTTTACATCTATTGGGTTTATGATGTATAATACAATATGTATGCCTAAAATTATTGAGAAAAAATAATTAATTTAATATAAAGAGAGGTAGATTATAATGAAATTAGGAATCGTAGGTTTACCAAATGTAGGTAAAAGTACTTTATTTAATGCTATAACTCAAGCTGGTGCAGAATCTGCTAACTACCCATTCTGTACAATAGAACCAAATGTAGGTGTAGTTGCTGTTCCAGACGAAAGATTAAACGTATTAAATAAATTATATAATTCAAAAAAAATAGTTCCAACTGCTATAGAATTCTGTGATATAGCAGGTCTTGTTAGAGGAGCTTCTAAAGGTGAAGGTCTTGGAAATAAATTCTTATCACACATAAGAGAAGTAGACGCTATAGTTCACGTTGTTAGATGCTTTGAAGACTCAAATGTAGTTCACGTTGATGGTTCAGTAGATCCACTTAGAGATATTGAAACTATAAACCTAGAATTAATTCTATCTGATATAGAAATACTAGATAGAAGAATAAACAAAACTACTAAAGCCTTAAAAGCAGACAAGTCTCTTGCTTCTGAATTAGAGCTTTTAAATTCTATAGCAAAAACTCTAGGTGAAAGTAAATGCGTAAGAACTATGGAATTCACTGAAGAAGAACAAGAATTTGTAAATAGCTTAAACTTATTAACTTCTAAACCAGTTATATACGCTGCAAATGTATCTGAAGACGACTTAGCTGATGATGGCGCTTCTAATGAACATGTAGCTAAGGTTAAAGAATTTGCAAAAACTGAAAAAGCTGAAGTTATAGTTGTATGTGCTCAAATAGAAGCAGAAATATCTGAACTTGAATCAGAAGAAGAAAAACAAGAATTCTTAGAAACTCTTGGTCTTGAACAATCAGGTCTAGATAAATTAATAAAATCATCTTATACTCTATTAGGACTTATGTCTTTCTTAACTGCTGGTGAACCAGAAGTCAGAGCTTGGACTATAAAAATCGGTACAAAGGCTCCTCAAGCAGCAGGTAAAATCCACAGCGATATAGAAAGAGGCTTCATAAGAGCTGAAATAGTAAATTACGACGATTTAGTAGAATGTGGAAGTGTTGCAAATGCTAGAGAAAAAGGTCTTGTTAGACTTGAAGGAAAAGATTATGTAATGCAAGACGGAGATGTTGTAAACTTTAGATTTAACGTATAGAAATTTATATTGAATACTATCGAATAAACAAACCGTAGCTTATAAATCAGATTTACAAGCTACGGTTTTATTTTTATAAAAAAATATCTCCAACCACATTTTTATGATTAGAGATATTTATTATTTTTTAATTTTTACAATTAATTCGCCATCATCATTTTAGCATGAGCTGCAAGAATTTTCTTAGCCTCTTCTCTTACGATTTCTTTTTCACTAAATGGAACCTTTACTCCTTTTATCAATTGATAAGTCTCATGTCCCTTTCCTGCAAGTACTATCATATCGCCTTCTCTAGCCATTCTGACAGCAAGCTGAACTGCTTTTTTTCTATCTGGTTCAACTAAATATTTACTCTTGTTTTTATCGAATGATTTAGCTATGTCGTTTATTATCTCGATAGGGTCTTCAAAGTCTGGATTGTCAGATGTAAGTATACTTAAGTCGCATTCTCTAGAAGCTACATCTCCTAATTCCTTTCTACGAAGCTTTGTTCTTCCTCCAACTGAGCCAAACACACAGATTAATCTCTTATGCTCGTAATGCTCTAATGTTTTTAATATATTTTCTAAACTCACACCATTATGAGCATAGTCTATTATAATAGTAGCATAAGGTAGTACAGATAAAACCTCTACTCTACCGCAAACTTTTGCTTCTCTTAAAGCATTATTTGTTATTTTTCTATCTACACCTAAGTATTTACAAACTGATATTACAGCTAAAGCATTATAAATACTAAATATACCTGGTGAACATATATAATAATCAGATTTAGTTTCTTTTGTTTTGCAGACAAAATTAACCCCTAGAGAATCTATGCTCTTTGAGTATTCTATATCAGTTGCCATTATATCTGCTTCTTTTTCTATACCAAAAGTCTCGATATCACAAGTAGCTATTTTTATTATTTCCTCTGCATGCTCATCATCTATATTTATTATTCCATGCTTAGCAAGTGTAAATAATTTAGCCTTACATTCTAAATAATCTTGGAAAGTAGGATGTTCTTTAGGTCCTATATGATCAGGAGATAAGTTAGTAAATATAGC
>NZ_JBJDXL010000298.1:0-3760 GCF_051866655.1 Intestinibacter sp. | reverse complement strand
AGCTTTACCAAATGAAGAAATATCTGCATATGCATCTATAGGTGGTCAACCAGCTTATCAAGAAGCAGTAAAAAAAGTTTGTTTCAAAGGAAATGATCCAGAAGGCTACATTAGAGTAGTTGCTTCACCAGGTGGTAGTGGAGCTATAAAATTAGCTATGTATAATTACACTAATGAAAATGATGTAGTTTTAGTTTCAGACTGGTATTGGTCTCCATATGGAATAATAGGAGAAGAAACTAAGAGAGGTGTAGAAAATTACTCTTTATTTGATGAAGCTGGAAACTTCAATATAGCTTCATTCAGCGAAAAATTTACAGATATATTAAATAGACAAGGTAGAATATTTACTATAATAAATTCACCAGGAAATAACCCAACAGGATATAGTTTAACTGATGATGAATGGGATAAAGTTTTAGATTTAGCTAAGGAAGCTGCTAAAGACCCTGAAAAGAAAATAGTATTTCTTGTAGATGTTGCGTACATAGATTTTGTTAGAGATGACGATGCAAGTAGAAAATTCTTTAAAAAATTTGGAAACCTACCAAGTAACATACTTACAATAGTTGCATTTAGTATGTCAAAAGGATTTACAGCTTATGGTATGAGAATGGGAGCTGCTATAGGAATATCTTCAGATGAAGATACAGCAGAAGAATTCTATTATTCACTAATGCACTCTTGTAGAGCGACTTGGTCAAACTGTAATAGAGGGGCTATGGCTGTTTTATCTGAAATAGTTGCAGACAATAAAAAATACGAAGAATACGAAACAGAAAAGAATTCATATAAAGATATGCTTTTAGTTAGAGCTAATGCATTTGTAGATGGAGCAAAGGAATGTGGACTTGAAATACTACCATATAGAGATGGTTTCTTCGTAAGTATACCATGTGATGATCCTATGAAGGCTTGTGAAGAATTAGCAAAACAAAATCTTTACTTAGTACCTTTGAAAATGGGACTTAGATTTGCAGTTTGTGCAGTTGAAGAATCTAAATGTAGAAAAGCACCTGCAGTAATAAAAGAAGTATTAGATAGAATGTAATATTTAAAAATATTGTAATTTACATTATAAAACAAAATAAAATTTAATTGATATATATAATAAAGATGTTGTTATTCAGATTAATTTCAAAAAAATTAAGAAATAGCAATATCTTTATTTTTTTTATAGCATATATTCGATAAATTACATTAAATTAGGATTTATACTATATAAATTTTTATATATAAAAAAATAATTCTAATAACTTAAATAATTAAAATAAAAAATAAAAAATAATAAAAAAATAAATAGTAAAATATATAAATTAAATAATAAAATAAATTTTTATAAAAATAAATAAAAAATTATTGACATTCCAATTACTGGAATGTTATATGATTTTATTAAGAAAAGGGAAAATTATATTAATTAAATAATTTTAAAGTTTATATATTTTAATAAAGTAAAAAAGTTTATATTAGGAAAACGAAGATTATGATTTAAGGGGGATTTAGTTATGAAACAATTGATGACAGGAAATGAAGCCATAGCACGTGGTGCTTATGAAGCTGGTGTTAAATATGCATCTGCATATCCAGGAACTCCTAGTACAGAAATATTAGAAAACATAGCTTTATATAAAAATGATATAGTGGCAGAATGGGCACCAAATGAAAAGGTTGCATTAGAAGCAGCGGCAGGTGGAGCATTTGGTGGAGCTAGAACAGTAGCATCTATGAAGCACGTTGGACTTAATGTAGCAGCAGACCCATTATTCACAGTTGCATATACTGGTATAAACGGAGGATTTGTAGTAATAACAGCAGATGAACCAGGAATGCACTCATCTCAAAATGAACAAGATAATAGAAACTATGCAAGATCAGCAAAAGTACCTCTACTAGAACCAGCAACAAGTCAAGAAGCAAAAGACATGATGAAATTAGCATTTGAAATAAGTGAAACATTTAATACTTTAGTATTATTTAGAGTAACTACAAGACTTTGCCACTCAAAAGGATTAGTATCATTAGAAGAAAGAAATGAAGTAGGTATAAAACCTTATGTTAAAGAAATAAAGAGAGTTACAGTTCCAGCAAATGCTAGATTACTAAGAATTGATGTAGAAGAAAGAGAAAAGAAATTATATAAATTCTCTAATGAAACAGAATTAAATTATATGGAAATAAATGAAGGCGCTAAAGTAGGTGTTATAGCTTCTGGAATGTGCTTTAACTTCGCTAAAGAAGTATTTGGAAAAGATGCATCTTACTTAAAATTAGGATTCACAAATCCTATGCCAGATGAAAAAATAAAAGAATTTGCTACTAAAGTAGAAAAAATATATATAGTAGAAGAAAACGATAAATTTATAGAAGATCATGTTAAATCATTAGGAATAGATTGTATAGGAAAAGATGTACTACCAGCATACGGAGAAATGACATCAGATGTAATAAGAAAGAGCATATTTAAAGATACTTTCAAATACGAAGATGTAGAAGCAGATTTAGTTATACCAAGACCTCCTACATTCTGTGCAGGATGTCCACATAGAGGATTATTCTATGAATTAGGAAAGAGAAAAGATATCGTAGTAGCTGGAGATATAGGATGCTATACATTAGGATATTCAGAACCATATAACGCTATGGACTTTGTAGTATGTATGGGTGCTAGCTTAAGTTCAGCACATGGATGTCAAAAGGTTTTAAATATGGTTGAAGGTAATGACAAGAGAGTAGTTGGTGTACTTGGTGATTCAACATTCTTCCATACAGGAATAAACAGTTTAATAGATGTTATATACAATAAAGGTAACTCTATTTCAATAATATTAGACAATAGAATAACAGGTATGACAGGACACCAAGAAAATCCAGGTTCAGGATTTACTCTACAAGGTCAAGATACAACAATGATAGACATCGAAACAGTAGTAAGAGCCTTAGGAGCTAAAAACGTAAGAGTTATAAATCCTAATAAATTAGACGAAGTAAAGGAAGCATTAGATTGGGCTATAGGACTAGACGAAGCATCAGTTATAATAACTAGATGGCCATGTGCTCTTAAGAGATTCTCTCAAGCTGATATAGAAGAATTCGGTAGAGTATTTACTGAAAAATGTGTTGTAGACGTGGAAAAATGTGTAGGCTGTAAAAAATGTACAAAGACTGGATGTCCAGCAATATCAGTTGATAAAGAAACTAAGAAAGCTTCAATAGATATGAATCAATGTTTAGGTTGTGAAGTTTGTTTACAAGTTTGTCCAAAGGACGCTATAGTAAAGGAGGAAAAATAAAATGACTAAAAGTATAATGTTAGTAGGTGTAGGTGGTCAAGGTACTATATTAGCTAGTAAATTGTTAACAATAGGATTAATGGAAGCAGGATACGATGTAAAAATGTCAGAAATACATGGTATGAGTCAAAGAGGAGGATCTGTTTCTTCTCAAGTTAGATATTCAGAAGACCAAGTTTATTCACCAGTTATAGAAATCGGTGGTGCTGATATGATAGTTTCATTTGAAAAAGTGGAAGCACTTAGATATTTAAAATATCTAAAAGAAGGTGGAACTATAGTAGCTAATAATTACAAAATGGATTCTGTAGCAACTATAACAGGTAAAGCAGAATACAAAGTAGAAGAAGTAGACCAAAAATTAAAAGCTTTAAATGCAAAGGTTATAAATGCAGCTGACAAAGCTATGGAACTTGGAAATGCAAAAGTTATGAATATAATTTTATTAGGAACTGTTATAAAAGCTA
>NZ_JBJDXL010000297.1:0-17111 GCF_051866655.1 Intestinibacter sp. | reverse complement strand
ATCATACTATAATTTGTCAAAACTTCAAAATTATATTATCATTATTTTCAAATATAAAATAGATAGGAGCACATATATGATAAACATTATGTTTGTATGCCATGGGAATATTTGCCGTTCTCCTATGGCAGAATTTGTACTAAAGGATATGGTTGCAAAACGCAAAATATCTCATAATTTTCACATAGAATCCTCTGCTACTAGTAGAGAAGAAATCGGCAATGATGTACACTATGGAACTAAAAACAAGCTAAAAAAGGTCGGTGTACCTTTTACACCTAGAAGAGCCACTCAAATAACTAAATCAGATTACGATAAATATGATTTTATACTTTGTATGGACAACAACAATATTAGAAATTTATCACGTATTATACCAAATGATAAGGACGATAAAATCAAGCTTTTACTAGATTTTTCAGACAATCCACGAAATATCGCTGATCCTTGGTATACTGGAAACTTTGAAGATACATACAATGATATAATCGAAGGCTGTGAAGCCCTTTTAAATTATATCGAAAAAAATAATATCAAATAATTATGTAAAAGAGTATCGCAAAATAGATTTGAACTTCATTTTGCAATACTCTTTTCTATCTTTAAAAATCGAATACTGAGTTATAATCAAATTTAACCTTTATCATTTGACCGACTTCTACTTTATTTATATATTTATCAACTTCCATCTGTAAGGAAAGATTATTTTCATCTCCTGGATATTTCACATGAATATTATAAGAAAATGAGTTTTCAATTACCTTTACAACCACCATATCGAAAACATTCTTTTCATTTTCCATATTCACTTCGTTATCTTGAATTACCTTCATATGATGAGCTCTTATTCCAACATGAGTTGATTTAGGATTTACATTGCAATCTAAATTACATTTAAATCCCCAATCACTTGCATAAACAGTATGCTCATCTATAACCTCACACGCTGAAACATTCTTACATCCTGTTATTATCGCCTCAGTCATAGATGCTGGATGTACAAATAATTCTTCTTTGGCTCTCTTTGGTAGAGAAAGCCCATTTTCAAAAACTATTATTTCATCACTTATTCTATACGCCTCAGAAATATCATGAGTAACAAACAATGCATTTCCATTGAAATCCTTCAATATTTCACATAATTCATTTTCCATATTACTTCTAAGGTGATAATCTAAAGCAGAAAAAGGTTCATCTAATATCAATATATCGGGATTTAAACATAGAGCTCTAGCTAAAGCAATTCTCTGCTGTTGTCCACCTGATAATTGCCATGGATATCTATCCTCAAACCCTTCTAGCTTAAATTTCTTAAGGTATTCACTAGTTATATCATCTTTTTCTTTTTTAGTAAGATTTTCAATTCCCAATTGTATGTTTTGTTTTACAGACATATGTGGAAATAACGCGTAATTTTGAAATAAAAATCCTACCTTTCTTTTTTGAGTAGGCATATTTATTTTCTTTTCAGAATCAAAAAATACCTTGTCATTCATTATTATTTTGCCTTTGTCCGGTTTTACAATTCCTGCTATACATTTCAACGTCATACTTTTTCCACAGCCAGACTGACCTAGCAAACCTACTATTCCTTTTTCTTGTTCAAATTTTACTTTTAATTTAAAGGAGCCTAAATCTTTTTCTATATCAACATATAAAGACATATCTATTTACCTCCTCTAACTCTTTTACCAACAATATCTTGTTGTTTATCTGACCAAAAGTTCAGTATTAATATCATAATTATAGATATAGCCACAATTGTAGCTACCCATAGCATAGCCCCTTTGTAATTCATAGCTTGCACTTGGAAAAATATAGCAAGCGGCATAGTTTGAGTTCTTCCTGGGATATTTCCTGCTATCATAAGTGTCGCTCCAAATTCACCTAAAGCTCTTGCAAAAGATAACACTACTCCACCTATTATACCTGGCCATGCAAGCGGTACTGCTATCTTATAAAATATCTTAAAATTACTCATCCCTAGAGTTTTAGCTGCTGCGATTAGATTGTCGTCGATTTGCTCAAAAGCAGAACGAGCTGATCTATACATCATTGGAAATGCTACTACAACAGCTGCGATTACAGTTGCTGTCCAAGTAAAAATTATATTTATATCAAAATTCATTAAAAATTTACCTGCTACACCATTTTTCCCAAAAAATATCAATAAAAAGAACCCTAAAACAGTAGGAGGAAGAACAAGTGGTAATGTGAATACACTATCAATCAGTCCCCTCCACTTTCCTTTATAATTTGCAACTAAGTAAGCTGTCACTATTCCTGTAAAAAATGTTATTACAGTCGCTAATAAAGATGTTCTAAGGGAAATCCAAAGGGGTGTTAATCCTGCATTCATGTTGTTCTTCCTCCTCTTAAATTTTATTTCTCTTTACATTCTAATTATATTATAGTATTTAATTTATAACTTACACATATCTTTATTAAAATTTTTTAATTTTAATATTATTCAGCTTTATTAAATCCATATTTTTCTAATATAGCTTGTCCTTCATCACTTAACATGAAGTCTTCAAATTGTTGAGCAGCTTCAGCTTGTTTAGTTTCTTTTAAAACTGCTATTGGATAAGCTATAGTTGAATGAGTATCAGCATCAGTAGTTAAAACTACGTCTAAAGTATCTTCTTGACCCATTGCATCACTTAAATAAACAAATCCAACATCTGCGTTACCTTGTTGTACCCAAGATAAAACTTCTTTAACGTCTTTAGCTAAAACTAATTTATCTTCTACATCACTATATAAGTTAGTATTATCTAAAACTTCTTTAGCATATTTACCAGCTGGAACACTTTCAGGATCACCGATAGCTATTTTTTCAACGTCATCAGTTTTTAAAGCGTCTAATGATTCTACTTTTTCACCTTTAGCAGCAACTAATACTAAGTCATTAGTTAATAATGTTTTTGCAGCATCTTCTGCTACTATTCCATCAGTAACTAATTGATCCATTTGTTTTGCACCTGCAGATATAAATACGTCACAAGGAGCACCTTCTTGTATTTGTTGCATTAATGCACCAGAAGCACCTAAGTTAACTGTTAATTTTACATCAGGATTAACTTCTTTAAATTCTTTTTCAATTTCTACCATAGCTTCTTGTAATGAAGCTGCAGCTGATATGTTTAATTCTATACTTGCTGAATCTCCATCTTGTGCAGAACTAGCAGCACTACTTGCAGATGATCCGCCTGAACTAGAACTACAACCAACTAATCCTAATACTAAGCATAAAACAATACTTAAAATTCCTAATTTTTTCATTTTAACATCTCCTCCTAAAATGATCTACATTGTTTAATAATGTTTTATTATTTTTAAGTTAATTATATATTGTTTAAACTTATTTTTCAACAAATTTACAATATATTTCCATTTACATTAGATGTATTTCACCATAAAATATATATTTATATACTTAATTTTATTATGTTTTATTCCGTTTTAATATTTTATTTTTATAAAGATTGTTATATATTGTTTATTTATTTTTTTAAAGTTCTTTATTATCGTTATATACCATTTCTTAATTAATTTTTTATTTTATATAAATTTCAAACTTTTTTTCATATTTCTATTATCTTTTATGTCATTTTATGTTACATTTAAACATATAGAGATTTTTTTATTGCATATAATTTATACAAAGTGAGGAGGAAGATAAATATGGATTCAACATCACTAACACCTTTGGAAGTTGCTGAAATATTAAAAATAACTAAGAACACAGTATATGAATTAGTAAAAAGAGGAGAAATCCCAGCTTATAAAGTCGGAAGAAAGCTACGTATTGATAAAGAGGATGTAGAAAATTATATAAATAGCCAAAAAAATAATACAACAATGAAACCTATCTCTAAACATAATATAAGCGATGCAAATGTAAGCACTTTAATTAATAGTGCTGAGGTAGATAGTAGAGACATAATAATTTCTGGTCAAGATATGATTTTAGATGTTTTAAGTAGACACCTAGAAGGTAGTATGCAAAATATAAAATCATATAGATCTTACTCAGGAAGCTATAACAATTTATACAACCTTTACAATAATAAAGTCTCTGTCGCTTCATGTCATCTATGGGATTGGGAAACCTCAGAATACAATACTGACTTCGTGAAAAAAATGCTTCCAGGAATTCCTTGCGTAATTATAAATTTAACTTATAGAGTTCAAGGATTTTACGTTAAAAAAAGAAATCCAAAAGATATTCAAGGATGGCATGATTTAAAAAGAAAAGATTTAACATATGTAAACAGAGAAAGAGGATGTGGAGTCAGAGTTTTACTAGATGGAAAACTTCGTACTTTAAATATTCCATCTGACCAAATAAATGGATATGATTACGAAGAAAATTCTCATCTTTCTGTAGCAAGTGCAATTGCAAGAGGAAAGGCAGATTTCGGTATAGGAATTGAAAAAGTCGCACGTCAGATAGATAATGTAGATTTTATTCCTCTTCAAAAGGAAAGATACGACTTAGTCATCAAAAAAGAAAACCTACAAGATCCAGTATATAAAGAAATGCTCAATATTTTATCTTCTGAAAATTTCAAAGCTGAATTAGAAGGAATTGGTGGTTATGATTTAAGAGATACGGGAAAAATAATATCAGAAACATAACCCACCTTTAACTTTTTTAAAAGGAATTGATTAAAGCTACAAATCAATTCCTTTTTTATTTTGTTAAAACATCGTACAAATTAAAAATTAACCCCTATAATTCCTCCTATTCCTCCAGCTAAAGTAGTCAAAATCGTACTATACAGCATACTTATCTCAAAAGAAAAAGTCTCCTTAGCTAAAAAAATCAAAATAATCAAAAATACTATATAAAGAAGTCCCTCCAGTAATCCATATATAAGCCCTTTTTCCTTTATTTGCTTGCATGCATAAAATCCTCCAAAAGCGGAACCAAATGTCGTAATAATAGAAAGAACTAAACCTGTATTATCAGACGATAGCTTTGTAAATGTCAAAAGCGCATTATAAATTAAAATTACGATCAAAGTAAATATGTATGCATACCCGAGACCTTTAAAAATATTTATAACCTTAGACATAAAAAACCTCCCTTCTTAAATATATATATTTAAGTGGGAGGTTTTAAATTCCTAATTATTATTGAATTTCTTTCTTGGATTGAACTGAACCTATAGCCCATTTTTGTATTGGCATTTTAGTTCTACTTGGTCCGAATTCTATAACTACAGTTTCTTCTTCTATTTTTGCTATATTAGCAACAATACCACCTATAGTTATTATAGTATCTCCAACAGCAAGACTATCTCTCATTTCTTTTAATTCCTTGTCTTTTTTTCTTTGAGGTCTTATAAATAAGAAATAGAATATAGCAAATAAAGCTACTATATAAAGTAGTGACCACATTAATTGTTTATTCATTTGATTTCTCTCCTTTAATTTTATTTAGTTAAATATTTTTTATTAAACATAATATATTATATATTAACTGTATTATAATTCATAGCCATATTTTGCAAAAAATTCATCTCTAAAATCTAAAAGTCTATCTTCTCTAATCGCTTGTCTTATTTGTTCCATTAATTTAAGTAAGAATCTTAAGTTGTGTGTAGTTATAAGTCTAGCTCCTAATATTTCATTAGCCTTTACTAGATGTCTTATATATGCTCTTGTATAATTTTTACAGCAGTAGCAATCACATTCAGGATCTAACGGACTAAAATCTCTAGCATAAGTTGCATTTCTAACAACTACCTTCCCTTGACTTGTCATAGCTGTACCATTTCTAGCAATACGAGTTGGAAGTACACAGTCAAACATATCTACTCCCCTAATTACACCTTCTATTAAATCATCAGGTGAACCGACACCCATTAGATATCTTGGCTTATCTGCTGGCATAAGTGGTGTAGTATGCTCTAATATATCGTACATCATAGGCTTAGGTTCTCCAACACTAAGACCACCTATTGCGTATCCTGGTAAATCTATAGCTGTTATTTCCTTAGCTGACTGTTCTCTTAAATCCTTGTACATACCACCTTGGATTATACCGAATAATGCTTGATTTTCTGTATTTTTGTGAGCATCCTTACATCTTTGAAGCCATCTAGTTGTTCTCTCTAGAGAATTCTTTACATATTCTCTATCTGCTGGATATGGAGCACATTCGTCAAATGCCATAATTATATCTGCACCTAAAGCATTTTCAATCTCTATTGCCTTTTCTGGACTTATGAAGTGGCTTGAACCGTCTAAGTGAGATTTAAATGTAACTCCTTCTTCAGTTATCTTTCTAAGTGGTCCTAGTGAAAACACTTGGAATCCTCCACTATCTGTAAGTATTGGTTTATCCCAATTCATAAATTTATGAAGACCACCGGCTTCTTTAACTAATTCGTGACCTGGTCTCATATATAAATGATAAGTATTACTTAAAATTATTTGTGAGCCTATTTCTTTTAATTCCTCTGGTGTCATAGATTTTACAGTTGCTTGTGTTCCAACTGGCATGAATATTGGTGTTTCTATATCTCCATGTGGTGTGTGTAATATACCAAGCCTTGCACCACTTTGTTTGCAAGTCTTTATAAGTTCATAGCTTATCGCACTCATGTTTATGTCTCCTTTAACTATTTTCTTCAGAAATTAATTCTTTATCACTATCATTATTTTCTTTGTCATAATTTTTTATTTTTTTTCTCAAATAATCTCTTATTGCTATTTCTTCATCTCTATTTAAGGCTTCTCCCTTTTTAGGCATTAGGTATTTTTTTATAAAAAATATACCTGCTATAGCCAATACTCCTAGAAGTAAATCTGCAACACCCGCTGTCTTTGGTACTAGAAGTAGCTTTCTAGCAATTGCATAAAGTAAAACCTCTAGTAAAGTCTCTGGCAAATGTAAGCAAAGCATAATAACTAATTCAACACCTATTACAAGTAGTAATATCTGAGCTAAAAAGTCATTAAGCTGATCATAATTTACAGGATGAGCAAAATCAACAATATAAGCGGCATAAATTTCTCTCAAAATATCAAATATGCCTAAAAATATTACTAATAATATAACCATCGATAATAAAATCTCAGAAAAATGTGCTATTTTAATAAAATATTGCTTTACATCTTTATTCATATGCTGTCCCCCTAATTAGGTCAAATTTTCTATTACTTTATAAACATAGCATCTCCAAAGCTAAAAAATCTATATCTTTCTTTAACAGCTTCTTTGTAAGCATTTAATACGTGATCCTTACCTGCTAGAGAACTAACTAGCATTATTAAAGTAGACTCTGGTAAATGGAAATTTGTAATAAGGTTGTCGATAACCTTCCATTTGTATCCAGGATATATGAATATATTTGTCCATCCTGATGTAGCCTTTACTAATCCATTTTCGTCTGCTACTGATTCTATTGTTCTCGTACTTGTTGTACCTACACTTATTACTCTGTGTCCACTAGCCTTAGCTCTGTTTATCTTTTCTGCTGCTTCTTCAGTAACTATATAATACTCTGAATGCATTTGGTGATTTGTAACATCTTCAACCTTTACAGGTCTAAAAGTTCCAAGACCTACATGTAGAGTTATAAATGCTAAATCTACACCCTTTTCTTCTATTTTGTGTAGTAATTCTTTTGTAAAATGTAGTCCAGCAGTTGGCGCTGCAGCAGATCCGTTGTGTTTAGAGTAAACTGTTTGGTATCTTTCTTTTTCTTCTAGCTTTTCTGTTATATATGGAGGTAGTGGCATATTTCCTAATTCATCTAAAATTTCTTCAAATATACCGTCGTATTCGAATTTAACAATTCTCGCTCCATCGTCTCCCATTCCAACTACTTCCGCGATTAACTTTCCTTCTCCAAAAGAAAATCTAGCTCCTATCTTCGCTCTTTTACCTGGTTTAACTAAAGTCTCCCAAGTGTCGTCTTCTGTTCTCTTTAAAAGAAGAAATTCTATCTTTCCTCCAGTTTCGACCTTTGAACCTATAAGTCTAGCAGGTATTACTCTAGTATCATTTAGAACTAAACAATCTCCTGGGTTTAAGTAATCTATTATATCTCTAAATATTTTATGTTCAATTTCGCCTGTTTCTTTATCAAGTACCATAAGTCTAGAGCTAGTTCTGTCTTTTATAGGAACTTGAGCTATTAATTCTTGTGGTAAATCAAAATTAAAATCACTTGTTTTCAATTATATTAACTTCCTTTCTAAATAAATATTTGTCAAAACATACAATTACAATAATATCAAATATTTATTTATTTGTGTAGACTTTTTTGAACCTCTCATTTATTTGGATATTCTATATTTAGATGTTCATAAGCCTTAGGCATGACTGTACGTCCTCTAGGTCCTCTATTTATGAATCCTAATTGAAGTAGATAAGGCTCGTAGACGTCTTCTATTGTATTTCTATCCTCACCTATAGAGGCAGCCAGAGTATCTAATCCAACTGGTCCTCCACCAAATTTGTGAATTATTGTAAGCAGTAATTTTTCGTCTACATCGTCAAGTCCTAGGTTATCCACACCTAATAGCTCTAGAGCCTTAGTAGCAACCTCGTCAGTTATCTTACCATCCGCCTTGACCTGTGCATAATCTCTGACTCTCTTTAGAAGTCTATTGGCGATTCTAGGTGTCCCTCTAGAACGTCTAGCTATCTCAATAGCTCCATTTAAATTAATTTCTGCATCTAATAAATTCGCCGATCTCATAGAAATCTTCGCCAATTCATCGACTGAATAATAGTCTAATTTACATATAACTCCGAATCTATCTCTAAGTGGATTTGTAAGCATACCTGCTCTAGTTGTCGCTCCTATTAATGTAAACTTCGGCAAATCAAGTCTTATACTTCTAGCAGAAGGTCCCTTTCCTATTATTATATCTATACAATAGTCCTCCATAGCAGGGTATAAAACCTCTTCTACACTTCTATTTATTCTGTGTATTTCATCTATAAATAATACATCATTTTCTTCTAGGTTAGTTAAGATTGCCGCCAAATCACCAGCTCTCTCGATAGCTGGTCCCGATGTAATTCTCAAATTTACGCCCATCTCATTTGCTATTATTCCAGCTAGAGTTGTCTTACCTAGACCTGGAGGTCCATATAGTAGTACGTGATCTAATGGCTCATTTCTAGACTTTGCAGCTTCTATAAATATTCCTAGCTGCTCTTTTACCTTTTCTTGTCCTAAATAATCAGATAATACTTTCGGTCTTAGGCTGACTTCAGTTTCACTATCCTCTATCTTCATAGTCGAAGTTATCAACCTATTTTCATCCTCTAAATCAAACATACTTTCATCTCCTTTCCTGTTTTTATATTAAATATATTCATTGCTATTTACTTACTCATTAAATATGTAAGAGATTTTTTAATGATATCCTCTGTTTTTAATCCGTCCTTTTTGAATTTTTGCACTGCCTCCTTCGCCTCGCTAGTAGAATATCCCAATGCAAGTAATGCTTCTAAGGCTTCATCTAATTCAAGTCCTGTTGGCTGTTGATTAAACAATGTAGCTTCAAATTCAGCCGTATCCTTATCTACCTTATCCTTCAGTTCTAAAATTATTCTCTCTGCTGTCTTTTTACCTACACCTGGACACTTAGATAGCTTAGCGATATCCTCGCTCAATATATACGCACTCAATTGCTGTGGAGTTGCAGAAGATAATATTCCAAGGCCTACCTTAGGTCCTATTTTCGATACTGATGTAAGTAATTTAAACATCTCTAGCTCTGTCTTACTGGCGAATCCACATAAGCTCATATCATCTTCTCTAACTATTAATTTAGTAAATATCTTCGCGTTTTTTCCTTTTTGAACACTTTGTGCTGTATAAGTAGAAACATTTATCTCATAACCTATACCGTTATTTTCCAAGATAATTTTATCTAAATATACCTCTTCTATAATTCCTTTTATATAACTGTACATAAATTCTCCTTATAAATTGTTATTTAAAATTCTTTAAAGTTTTTTCCAGTCTATTTGCATGTGCATGACAAACCGCCACAGCTAGAGCATCTGCTACATCATCCGGCTTTGGTATCTCCTTTAACTTCAAAAGAGATGTCACCATCTGCTGTACCTGTATCTTCTGAGCTCTGCCATACCCAACTACACCTTGTTTAACTTGTAGTGGCGTATATTCGTAAATAGGCTTGCCATTATGTGTACATGCAACCATTATAACACCCCTAGCCTGTGCTACTGTTATAGCTGTCTTTACATTTTTATTGAAAAACAGCTCTTCAATAGCAACTTCATCTATATTATAATTCTTTACTAAAATATCTATCCCCTTGTAGACAAGAGCTAATCTCTGGTCAGTAGGCATATTTGCAGGAGTCGTCACTGCTCCATAATCGATAACCTTAAATTTATTATTCTTGTATTCTACTATTCCATATCCAACTATAGCTATCCCTGGATCTATTCCTAAAATAACCAAATCTATCCTCCTAATCGCATTTTTTATACAAACCTATGTTCTAATACATTATTATATCAAATAAAATTAAAGCTTTCACAAATAAACTAAAAAAATAAATATTTCCATAAACATAAAAATATGCTCTCTCAATGCCACCAGCGCGATTTACTGTATAGCATAAAAAGAACATATCTTATATCTATCAGCTTCCTAAATCCTCTAATCTAGAATAAGCTTCTTCTTCATTTTCTAGTATTATGACATTCTTTAACTCATCTTGTACAGATTTTGGAAGAGATTCTATTTGTATTGAAGTTTTTTCTATTAATTCTCTTTGACCCTTTTTGTCGTATTTGAAGACAGTTATATATCCATCTTCTCCTTCCAATGTATACTTGTTGGCTTTAGATAAATCGGTACTATCCTTAGAAGTCTTTAAAATTATTTGGTATTTATTCATAGTCGATACTTCTTTGTCTGGGTATTTTTCTTTTAATATTGCTTTTATTTCATCCTCGGTTTTATTTAATAAGTCCTCAGTTACCTTGCCTAGCATCACTGGTATTTTATCATCATCCTGGAACCATATTTGGCAATACTCGTCTAATTTAAATTTTTGCTTACTAGAAATGCTCTTTGCACTTGATTCTTTAAAATTATTGTTACTTGCCTCAAGAGTCTCGTAGCTCTTAACTCCTATAAAAATACCTCCACTTAATAATACTAATCCTAGTGCTATCAATGATGGAATAATCCAGCGATAATTTTCTCTACTCATTGCATGTATCCTCCTTATATAATATGTAGGAATTTTATTAGTATTTTTGCCATTTTTTTAATCTTTATACATCTACAAATCGATATTTCAGTCTATTTTCAAAATTAATTACATATAAATTAATAATACTTTTATAAAGCTGGAGGTGTATTCAATTTGGAAAATAACACTTATGATATATTAAATAAACTTGACTATCTAGAATTTAGACAAAATTTACTTATTTTAAAAGAGCCTTGTCATAAAGCATCTATATTTTTTGATTTAAACATAAATATTTACCTTGAGATGAAGGAGCTTTCAAAGGAATTTTGTAAAAAAATTGCAAATGGTGAAAAATTAACCTTAGAGGATTATGAAAAATCTATAACAGATATATGGCCTCCTATCAAAAGCTATCCTTCTTCATATTCATTAATAGCAAAATGCTTATTGGATAAAAATTCCTTTAATTTGATAATTAATAATTCCTTTTAATACACATATTTTTTAATATTTTGGAAATACTTCTATTAATGATTAAATTTAATAGGAGGTCAATAATATGGCTAGAATAGGATGTAATGTACTAAATTGCGCTCATAACGATGAAGGTGTCTGTTATGCAAACAGAATATCTGTAACGGGGAAAAAGGCTCACACAAGTAATCACACTTGTTGCTCTTCCTTCTTAGATCAATCTACTTATAGTAATTTAACAAGCAACACTTATACTAATGGTAGCTGTGACTACATAGGATGTAATGTTAAAACATGTACTTATAACGCCAACAATATCTGTAGCTTAGATAATATAACTATAACATCTAATGCCGATGCAGCTAATCTATATTCAGAAACATATTGTTCAAGCTTTAAATGCAAATAATTAATGATCCAATTAAAAATACCCTATACAGATAGATACTTTTTATAGCGTACTCTGTATAGGGTTTATTTTATATTGATATATAAAATTAAAATCACATTATAGATTCATATTAATATTTAACATAAGTTTAACATAAAAAATACAGCTTTCGATTGACAAATAATGGTACAAATAACTATAATGCTTTTATATATGTGAGTATTTACTCACTATTTTTGTGTTTTATATGATGAGTGCTTACTCACTTTATTAATAAAAATTTTATTTTAATATAAAACTTCAAATTTTAGGAGAATTTTAAATGCAATATTCTATTTTAGATTCATATAAGAAAGATATCTTAGAAAATAAGACTATGACCGCTAAGAGAAAAAAAATATTAGAAACTAGCATTGATTTATTCGCTAAAAATGGATACTCAAATACATCGACTAGCGAAATAGCTAAAATTGCAGGTGTAGCTGAAGGTACTATTTTTAAACATTTTGGCACAAAAGAAAACTTACTACTTTCTTCTATTACACCTTTTATATTTGAATATGTTCTACCTGAAATGGTAATAGATTTCAAAAACATAGATGTAAATGATGTTTATACTGACTTTAGATCTTTTATACACAATCTAATATATGAAAGATTTAATTTTTTAAATGAAAATTATAAAGTTGCCCATGTTTTATTTGCCGAAGTACTTTATCGTGAAGAGCTTCGAGTCCAAATTATAGACACATTGATGCCAACTATAATGGATAACTTTAACTCTATACTAGATTATTTTAAATCAAAAAAAATGATAAAAGATATACCAAACGGATTTATAGTTAGGACTATTTTAGCAAATATAGGGGGATACGTCGTACAAAAATATATTTTTAATCCCGATAAAAATTATGACGATGAAAAGGAACTTAAATACATAGAAGATTTAATCGTTAATGCTTTTAGTTTATAATTATTTTGGGTCAGTTTGAGGAGGTTTAATTTATGAAAAAAATATTTAATGTAGGTATAGATGTTGGGTCTACTACAGTTAAAATTGTCGTTTTAGATCAAGACAAAGTAATTTTCAAAAAATATACAAGACATTTTTCTGATGTAAAAAAAGCTGTTAAAGACGTTTTGACAGAAGTATATAATAAGTTTGGGGATATTAGAATCTCTACTGTAGTAACTGGTTCTGGGGGAATAGATATCTCTAAATATCTAGGTTTAAAATTTGTACAAGAGGTAATTTCATCTACAAAAGCAATAGAAACCTTCAATCCAGAAACTGATGTTGTAATTGAACTTGGTGGAGAAGACGCCAAAATAACTTATTTAAGTGGCGGTATAGACCAAAGAATGAATGGTATATGTGCTGGTGGTACTGGTGCATTTATAGATCAAATGGCTAGCTTATTAAAAACAGATGCAGCTGGACTTAATGAAATGGCTAAGGATTATGAGGTTATATATCCTATAGCATCTAGATGTGGAGTTTTCGCAAAAACAGATATTCAACCGTTGATAAACGACGGTGCAAGAAAAGCAGATATAGCTATGAGTATATTCAATGCTGTTGTCGTTCAAACAGTAAGTGTTCTATCTTGTGGTAGAGCTATTGAGGGCAAGGTAGCATTTTTAGGTGGCCCTCTGTACTTCCTATCAGAGCTTAGAACGGCATTTAAAAACGTATTAAATTTAGATGATAAAGATATAGTATTTCCAGAGGATGCTCAGCTATACATAGCTATGGGTGCATCTATACTAGCAAAGGATGAGCCTGATGTAAGTTTATCAGATTTAATAAATAAAATAAAAGAAATTGAAGACGTGAATTTATCTAATTCAGAAGGGTTAGAACCTCTATTTAAAAACCAAGAGGAATACAATGAATTTTTAAATAGACATAATAAATCACAGGTCACTAAAAAGGATTTAAGCGAAGTAAAGGGCAACTGCTTCTTAGGAATTGATGCTGGTTCTACAACTACAAAGGCTGCATTAATAGATGAAGACGGCAACCTAGTTTACACATACTACAGCAGTAATGAAGGTAGCCCACTTCAAACTTCTATAAACATAATAAAAGACATATACAAATGCTTGCCTAATGACGTAAACATAGTTTCTTCTTGTGTTACAGGATACGGTGAAGCATTACTTAAAAAAGCTCTAAAAATCGATTACGGCGAAATAGAAACTATGGCTCACTACAAAGCCGCTAAATACTTTGACCCTGAAGTTGATTTCATACTTGATATAGGTGGTCAAGATATGAAATGCCTTCAAATAAAAAACGGAGTAATCGACAGCATCATACTTAACGAGGCTTGTTCTTCTGGTTGTGGATCTTTCCTTGAAACATTTGCGAAATCACTTTCTATGTCAATTCAAGACTTTGCAAAGGAAGGTACATTCTCACAAAACCCAGTTGACCTAGGCTCTAGATGTACAGTATTTATGAACTCAAGAGTTAAACAAGCACAAAAAGAAGGTGCAACTGTTGCAGATATATCTGCTGGACTTTCTTATTCAGTTATAAAGAATGCCCTATTTAAGGTTATAAAAATAAGAGATTTAGATGAGCTTGGAAAAAATATAGTTGTTCAAGGTGGTACCTTCTACAACGATTTAGTTCTAAGAAGCTTCGAAAAATTAATCGGAAGAAATGTAATCAGACCTGACATATCAGGTATAATGGGTGCATTTGGTGCCGCTTTAATAAGTAAGGAAAAATTTAAAGCAGATCACCAAACAGAATTTTTAAGCTTAGAACAGCTAGAAAACATAAAGGTAGACAGCACAGTACGTAGATGTAAGGGTTGCTCAAATAAATGTCTACTTACTATAAATAAATTCTCAGAAACTGAGATATTTGTATCAGGAAATAGATGCGAAAATGGTGCTGCCCTATACGGTGCAGAAAAATCTGACCCAAATAAAGAAAAGCCTATAAATCTATTTGCCTACAAATACGATAGATTATTTAAACACTATAAACCATTAAAAATAGAAGATGCACCAAGAGGAGAAATAGGTATCCCAAGAGCCCTAAACATGTACGAAGATTATCCTTTCTGGTTTACATTCTTTACTGATTTAGGATTTAAGGTAACCCTATCAGGAAGATCTTCTAAGAAGCTTTACGAAAGAGGTATGACTAGTATAGCCTCTGAAACAGTTTGTTACCCAGGTAAAATGGTTCACGGACATATCCAAAGTCTAATAGACAAGGGTGTCAAAACTATATTCTACCCTGCTGTAACACACGAATATAGAGAAGATAAAACTTCAGATAACCACTACAACTGTCCTGTAGTTATATCTTATTCTGAAATAATTAAAAACAACGTTCCTGATTTAAAGAAAAAGAATATTAAGTTCTTAAATCCATTTATGACTTTAAATGACAAAGAAAACTTAAAAGGAAGGCTTTACCAAGTATTTTCTTACTACTTTGCCGACATGAAGGTCTCAAAAGAAGAAATTAACCATGCTGTAGATGCAGCTACAAAGGAAGAAATGGCGTTCAAAGATGATATAAGACACGCCGGTGAAGAAGCACTTAAGAAAATACAAAAAAACAACCTAAAAGCAATAGTTTTATCTGGTAGACCATACCACCTTGATCCAGAAATCAACCACGGTATGCCAGAGCTAATTAACTCACTAGATATGGCAGTGCTTACAGAAGACAGTATCTGTCACCTTGCTCAAGTACAAAGACCTTTAAGAGTTGTAGACCAATGGGTATATCACTCTAGACTTTATAAGGCGGCTGAATTTGTAAAAAAATACGATAATATCGAACTTGTTCAGCTAAATTCATTTGGTTGTGGTCTTGATGCAGTAACAACAGAGCAAGTACAAGAAATACTAGCTGAAAAATCAAAAATTTACACAGTAATTAAAATAGATGAAGGTAACAACCTAGGAGCAGCAAAAATAAGACTTCGTTCTCTAAAGGCTGCAATGCTAGAAAGAGAAGCCAACAATATAAGCGTTGAAAATATAGAAGAACACAAAATAAATTACACTAAAAACGATAGATTCGATATAAAACGTAAATTATTAGTTCCTCAAATGTCGCCTATACACTTCCAATTTGTAGAAAAAGCTGTAAATTTAAGTGGATGGAATATAGAGGTTCTTCAAGACACTGATAGAGAAATTATCGAAGAAGGCTTAAGATATGTAAACAACGATGCTTGCTATCCAGCTATAATAGTTATAGGTCAATTGATAAGCGCACTTAAATCTGGAAAATATGATTTAAACAATATATCTGTTGCCATGACTCAAACTGGTGGCGGTTGTAGAGCTACTAACTATATAGGCTTCTTACGTAAAGCTATGCATGAAGCAGGCTTCAAGGACATCCCAGTTATCTCTCTAAGCGCTCAGGGACTAGAAGATAATGGTGTTATGGATAATATATCTCTAAAACTTATGAACAGAGGATTTATGGCAGTTGTATATGGAGATTTATTTATGAAGGTTTTATATAGAGTTAGACCTTATGAAAAGGTAAAAGGAAGTGCAAATGCTCTATATGAAAAATGGGTTAAAATATGCATGGACTCACTAAAAGATGCAAAATTATCTACCTTCAGTAAAAATATTAAGAATATAATAAGAGATTTTGACAATCTAGAGCTTCTAGATATCAAAAAACCTAGAGTTGGTCTTGTTGGAGAAATATTAGTTAAATTCCACCCAACAGCTAACAATAATATAGTAGAAGTACTTGAAAGAGAAGGCGCAGAAGCTGTAATGCCTGAAATGACAAACTTCTTCCTATACTCTGCTGTAAACAGCATATACAGAAAAGACCATAAGTTAGAGGGAACAACTAAAGGCAAATTCATGTCAAAATTCTTCATAGGTTTAGTCGGCTTCTACCAAAAAACTTATGTAAAAGAATTGAAAAAGAGCAAGAGATTTACCGCACCTGAAAATATAATAGAATTATCGAAGAAAACTGCTTCATTAGTTTCTATAGGTAATCAAACAGGTGAAGGTTGGTTAC
>NZ_JBJDXL010000296.1:0-17160 GCF_051866655.1 Intestinibacter sp. | reverse complement strand
TATTTTCTTGTTTTTTTACAACCATAAATTTTTCTTTAGAAAACACAGCTGTCCCATAGGCACCTGATTGCATATGTTTATAAGTATCTGTACCTTCTACATCTGCATTAAATCCATGACCATCATGCTTTACTGTTGCAACCTTATATCCTAATTCATTTAACTTTGGTAATAATTTGTCAATTAAAGTTGTTTTGCCTGAATTTTTTACACCACTTATACCTATTAATTTTGCTTTCCCCATAATTTTCCTCCTACAAAATAATTACTTTTACTTTATCTCCTTTAATTATTTTTTCTGTCCTGTCTTCTATATCTATTAAACAATTGCATCCTATCATTCTTCCTAATGCTCCAGCTGGATGTGTCTTATTTGCTAAGTATACCTTACCATCTTTATAAATAGCCTTTTCCATTCTTCTTTTGCTTACTTTCAAAAAATCATCTGCCATTACAGCCTCTGTTACAATAGTTTCTAAACTTGAATCATTAGTAAGCTTATACAAAATAGGCTTTGCCAATAAATCAAATATAGATAAAGCGGCAAATGGATTTCCTGATAAGCTCAATATAGGCTTATTTTTATAAACAGAATATACTACAGGTATTCCTGATCTTAAGTGAATTTTCCAAAATACCTTCTCCGCATTTAAAACCTTGACTACATCATGAATTATATCTTTTTTACCTACTGATACTCCACCTGTTGTAATAACTAAATCAACAGAATCTACTATACCACAAATTTCATTTGCGACATCATCTACATTATCTCCAATAGATGTTACATGTGATATTTCACATCCAAATTCTTTAAGCTTACTATGAATCATTCTTCTATTACTGTCGTATATTTTGCCTTCTGTAAGTTGCTCTCCTAAATGTATTATTTCATCTCCTGTAGATATTATCGCTACCTTAGGCTTTCTAACTACTTTTACCTTTTCATATCCCATAGAAGCTATTATACCAATATGTATATATGTGATTTTTTCTCCCTTAGAAATTAACTTACTTCCCTTTTTTATTTCTTCCCCTTCAAAAGAGTAATTTTCAAATTTATTTATCTCTTGATAAATTTCTACAGTATCCATTCCATAATCAGTCAATTCTTGCTTAATTACACAATCACTGCCTTTAGGCATTTTTGAACCAGTCATTATTCTTATAGCTTCCTTTTCTTTTACTTCTCTATCTGTACAATTTCCAGCAAAAGATTCACCCACTACATTTAATTTGATACCGTTGTTCTTATTAGCCCCTTTAGTATCTATAGCTCTAACAGCATAACCGTCGAACTGTGATCTATCAAATGGAGGTTGATTTATTGTAGCGTAAATATCCTCTCCTATTATTCTATTTAAAGAATCCTCGACAAAAACTTCTTCTGTTTCTTCAATCCTTTTTAATGGCGTACAAATTTTATCAATAGCTAACTCTAACTCAATATTTTCAATCATAAAACTTCCCCTTTCTTCATAAACAAAAATTTGTCTTTTTCGCTAAATATGATTTTGAATTAATTCTTTATAATCTTCTGGTGTATTGATATTATGATATACTTCTTCTGTAAATCCCAGCTCTCTTAAATCTATTTTTTTAAATTTATTATTTGGAATCAATTCTATCAATTTATATTTTTTATCTTTTATTAAAGTTTCCATATCTGATAACAAATCTTTAGAATAGATAGCTCCCAAAGGCATTAATTTACCACATTCATTACAAGTCATAAATAAATCCGCGTCTCTTTCAAATTTATCACAAAAAGCTTGTACAAATTCTTTTGGCATCAAAGGCATATCACATCCTATTACAAATAAATATTTTTCTTTGCAAGATTTTAGTACAGAATATATACCTCCCATAGGTCCTACTTCCTGATAAATATCATTTACAATATGTATATTTTCAGACTCATATTTTTCGACATATTCATCAAATATTTTATTATTTACAGAAATATATATATTATTAAAATCATCAAATATATCTATTATACAATCTAAAAAAGTTTTTCCTTTATATTTCAACATTCCCTTATTATTTCCATCCATGCGACTATTTTTACCGCCCATAAGTATTAACGCTCCTATATCCAAATTTATCACTCCTAAATACGTTTTATACTTAATAATAATTATATCACTTTAATAGATTATATTTTCATACAAAAAAAGACTAGCCATTATCATAATAACAACTAGTCTCAACCCTTATATATTTTTACATCTTTTTATTTAACTTATTTTATACTATATTAAAATTATATCATTTTTTTATTTATATGTAATAAAATAACGATATGTATACATTATATTTGCAAACATTATCCTTCATATTCGACATTTATAATTTTTCCCATATCAGAAATATCATATCCGCCTAATTCCATAACTCTTTTCTTAAATGAATCAGTTGCTATAGTTTCTAAAAGATTTTTTATATAATCAGATTCTAATAAACTTGCTTTTACTAATAAATCATACTCTTCATCACATATAGGAACAAAATCTAAATCTAATATATGAGCTGCTGAATAAACGCCTAATCCGCAATCAGCATCGTCATTTTGTATAGCCTTTGCAAGAGACATATGAGTAGATTCTTCTCTTTCATATCCATTTATTTGAGATTTTTTAATTCCATTTTGATCTAATAAGTAGTCGAATAATATTCTAGTTCCAGCTCCTTTTTGTCTATTTATATATCTGATACCTGGTAAATCCTTTATAGATTTTATATTTAATGGATTTCCTTTTTTAACTATAAAGCCTTGTGTTCTCTTAACTAATTTTATTAGAGCAACGTCCTCTTCTATATATTTTTTAATATAAGGAACGTTGTAAGTCGCAGTATCTACATCAAATAAATGTACTGGTGCTATATGAGCTTGACCCTTTTTAATAGCTAAAAGACCTTGGAAGCTTCCCACATGAGTTGAACTAAGACCAACAGATCCTTTTGAATGCATAGTTATTTCATCGTTTAAAACATCCATAACTAAGTCATGACTTCCTATAGATACTATAGTATTTTTTATTTGATCCATAGGCTTTAATAATTCAACCTTTACAACTTCACCTTCATTGTAGCCTTCTATGTTTTGAGGTATTACTAAAACACCATCAGCATGAACTAAGCTTGTTATTGTTCCTGCACCACGTTTAATTGGAGTAACTACAAATTTTCCATCTATATATCCAAGTTTTACTCTTACGTATTCTTCGTATTTTAAGTTACTCATAACTCTTGTACTTAAAACAGCATCTACTACTACAGGTTCATCTTCTACCTTATAATTTAATTTTAATAAAACTGGTTTTACTATTTTTTCCATAACAACCCATGCAGATACTGGATATCCTGGAATACCTATTACTGGTTTATTTTGAACTTGTCCAAGTATAGCTGGTTTACCTGGTTTAACAGCTAATCCATGTATAACTACTTCTCCTAGCTCTTCAACTATATCGTATGTAAAGTCCTCTCTACCTTGTGAAGATCCTGCATTTACAAGCACCATGTCACATTCTTCTAATGCCTTTTGTACGCATCCTTTTATTTTGTCATAATTGTCTTCTACAATTGGATATCTAACTGGTTTTGCTCCATATTGTAAAACTAATCCTTCAAATAATCTAGAATTAAATTCTATTATATCCCCTATTTTAGGTGCTGTATGTCTGTCTATTAATTCTGTTCCAGTTGGTATTATACCGACTTTGTATTCTTTAAATACTTTTACTTTATCTATTTTTGCACTTATCATAGATCCTATATCTTGAGGTCTAATAGTATGATAGCTTGGTATAAGCATTTCTTTTTCAACTATATCTTCTCCTAAGCATCTTATATGTTGCCAAGGTATAGCTGGTTTGTATATTTTTACACTATCTTCTTTTCTTTCTAATAAATCCTCTACCATTATTACAGCGTCAAATTGTCTAGGAATTGGATCCCCTGTATCTACAACTACATAATCTTCATCTAGTTTAAGAGTTAATATATTTTGATCATTTGCATAGAAAGTTTTTTCGGCTTTTACTGCTATTCCATCCATAGCTGAACAGTTGTAAAATGGAGCAGAAAGTTGAGCAAATACAGCCTCTGCACTCATTCTATTTAATGATTCTTCTACATCTACGTATTCAACCTCTTTATTTATTTTGTCCTTTAATGCATCTAAATATTTTTCTAACCCCTCTTGTAAAGGTATATTTGATAAGTATTTTCCCATTTTGATAATCTCCCTTACTTTATTTTAATATATTTAATTTTCTAGAATAAATTTACTTTAACTAAGTCTCCTTGATTTATACCTTCTAAATCTCTTTCTATCTTCACATATCCATCACAATCTGCAAAATGCTTTATCATACTTGATTTTGCAAATATAGGTGTACAAACTAATTTTCCTTCTTCTTCAGTTATATATACAGATAGATATTCCTCTCTACCTCTAGCTTTATGGTAATTATATTTAAACTCGCATACTACATATCTTTCTTTCTTTGGTTCGAATAAAGATTCTATAAATGGTATAACTATAGACTCTACTACAAAAGCACAAGAAAGTGGATGGCCTGGTAATCCTATAAGTAGCTTATCGTTTATACTAGCTACAATAGTCGGTTTTCCAGGTTTTATAGCTATACCTTCTATTAAAACCTTGCTATTTTCAAATGATTCTATAGCATTTATAGTTTCATCCTTTTTACCCTTAGAGCTTCCTCCAGAAATAAGTACTACGTCACATTCTTTACTTGCTTTGTCCATTAAATTTATTATTTCTTGTAAGTTATCCTTTGCTGGTGGATAAATTATTGGGTTACAAGAAATTTCTTTCATTTGTCCATATAATATGTAAGTATTTATATCTTTTATCTTAGCATCCTTAATATCTTCTTCTAGTGTAAGTATTTCATCACCTGTAGATATAATTCCAACTACTAATTCTTTGTAAACCTCAACTTCTTTTATACCTGCTCCAGCTAATACTCCCAAATCTCTATAGTTTACAAGGTGTCCTTTTTTATAAAGAAGCTGATCCTTTTTTATGTCCTCTCCAACTTCAACTATATTTTCATTTATAGCTACTCCCTTTTGAACTAATAAATCTTGATCGTTTAGCTTTTCACAGTTTTCTATCATTACAACGCCTTCTGCATTGTTTGGAACCATACCTCCTGTTGGAACGTATACAACCTCTTCATTATCAAGAAGTCCTTCATACACTTGTCCCATGTAGCTGTCTCCAACTATTTTCACAGGAACTGGATTAGTATCACTAGCCAAAAATACATCTCTTACTAATACTGCATATCCATCTACTAATGACTTTCTAAAATGAGGTACATCTGTATCAGATTTTATATCATTTGCTAAATATCTATTTAAACTTTCAGTAAGTGGTATTGTTTCTGTTTCTAAATTAAAATTAAAATTTTCCTTCATTTTCTGTAATGCATCTTGTACTGTGACTACATCAAATAATTTCATAATTAAAACCCCCTTCTAAATTTACATATTTTAAAATCTATATAAATTATACAAATTTTATTTACTATATAATTATTCACCTAAAATACACTCTTTTAACATTTTTATATCGTCGTGATCTAGTATATTTTTTTTAATTAAAAATCTACAAAAACCTAATTCTTCAAATACATCGCTTTCATCGTGTATTTTACTCTTTTTACTTGATTTTAGTTCATAGCTTTTATTATTAAAAACTATATCTTCTGCTAATTTTTCAAAATCCTCTTCTTTATCAGCTATACTAGCAAACATACAGCTATCCATTCCATAATGATTTGAGATGGAATCTAAATTTTGGGCTTCTTCTAATGAAAATCCTTTTTTCATTATTTTCTTTATAGAAGTACTACCACAATTTACAATACACCCAAAACAATTATTTTTCTCATTATAATATGCTTCAATATTTTCATTTCCTAATTTATTAGCTATTTTTCTATTTATATTATAAAGTTTTTCTCTACATTTTGGTTGTAAAAATTCTGCTTTATTTAAAACAATCGCCTTTAATTTTTTTTCTCCCATTAATTTTCCAAGACCATCTTTTCCACATGATTTATTTCCAAGAATTATTCTAGAAAAATCAACACCATGACATGCAGCAATTCCTACCTGAGCTATTTCTATATCTTCTTTATTTAAATCTTTTTTTATTTTATTTTCTGTACTTTCTTTATCCAAAAAATAAATTTCTTCGGCACTTTTTATAAAAACATTTTCATTATTTATGTAAATATAAACCGGCTCTTTTGATTTTCCTTTGATAAGTAGATAATCATAACCATTACATTTTAAATAATGTGCAAAATAACCTCCTGCTTTAGAATTACTATTTTGGGAATAAATATCAAGTCTATTTAATCCTAAAACACCATATCCACATAAACTTGGTGCTTTAAAAACCAAATCATCATCTTCAGCTATTAAATTTTGGTTATCTTCTATATTTTTAATCGATACTTGATTAATCATCAAATCAACAACAACAGCTTTTTTCAATGTTCATCACCCTTTATACAAAATATTAATATGTCTAAATACTATGGGCAAGATATAATTCCTTCAGACCAAAGGCAAGCCCCACATGTAGGTTTTGGATTTCCAAAGCAATCCTCTATATTTTCTTTCCAGTTTTCACATCCTCCACATACCACACATGGAGAAAAACTAAATTCTTCAACTCTTTTCCTAAAATCAGTATATTCTTTAGAATTCCAAATTTCTTCTAATGACGAATTATTTACATTTCCAAAGGAATGATGATATACCTTTCGCTTCTCAGTAAATAAATAAGTTTCACTGCTATGTAACAGTGGCATACAAGGTGATATATTACCGTCATTTTTTACAAATGTACAACTTTCATCTACAAACTTGCATGCATGTGCTTTTCTAGATATTCTATTATTACTAACACTTAAACTAGAAACCTGAGATGTTAAAAGTTTAATTAATGTTTTTTCAACAGAATTCATATTCCAATCCATGATAGGTATATTTATTTCTGGAAGAATACTAAACATAGATTCTGAACTAGTATCAACTCCAAGTGATCTAGAATATAAAATATCACCTGTAGAAGCTTCATCTGATGGCAACAAGTTAGAAACGTTAACCTTACTTACGCCATTAATAGCGCAGAATAAAGGCATTTTTTGTAATTGATCGATATTGCTTTTCATTGCTACAAAAGCCAAACCTAATTTTACATTATTTTTTGAGTGTTTAGTTTCTGCATTATATTCCCTAACTCTATTAAAAGACTTGATATTATTGATAACTTTTTTTAATTTACTATTTACTCTTATTTTTTCATAATCTTCTTCTTCTAAAGAATCTATAGAAATCCAAAGCATAGTAAGTCCAGCATCTATTAAATTGTTAGACATTTCTTCAGTAAGTAAAGTCCCGTTAGTAAGTAACTCTACATTCTCTACTTTATCCGATGCTATTTTTATCATTTCTATTATATTAGGATGATGAAGTGGTTCTCCCATACCACTAAAAAATACAGTTTCTACAGTATCCGGCATAGTATCAATTGCTTTTTTATAAGTTTCTAAATCCATATCTGAGAGCTTTTCATCTATCCACGTATTTCTAAAGCACATCTTACAATTTAAATTGCATTTAGAAGTAGGTTCAATATATAGTTTTTTTAATTCGTTTATCATATAAATCCTCCTTATATAACAATCCTGGCTCTATTGATTAAATAATGTATTATTAACAATAAATAATTCATTATTTAATCAATAGAGCGATGAAAATCACCGCTCTATAAAGTAAAATTAAAATATTTATTATTCTTTAAAATTATTCACCTATAACAAAATATAAAGCTTCACCATATTTGTCTTTTCCATATTCTCTTATTGTGTCTTTCATTTCATCACTTGCATAAAATTCAACTAATTTATCTGTTATAGCTTTTGTTTCATCATCTATGTCTTTTATTCTTAATACACTATATACATTTTTTAAAGTGTCGTCTTCACCTATAACTATTTCTAAATCTAAATTATCTTTATTAGATAAATAAGTAGCTTTATCTGTTATAACGTATCCACCCATTTCACTTGCCATTTTTACAGTTTCAGCTTGACCTTTTCCTGATTCATTATAGTTAGAGAAATCAGGTGTTTCTATTCCAGCTTCTTTCCATATACTTAATTCTTTAACGTGAGTTCCTGATTGATCTCCTCTAGATAAGAAAACTAAATCATTATCAGCTATATATTTGAATGCATCTACTACATTTAATTTAGATATTTTTTCATTATGTTCTCCACCTTTAGGACCAAGTACAACAAAATAGTTATACATTATTTCAGTTCTATCTACTCCATATCCCTCTTTTATAAATTCTTCTTCTTTAGATTTAGCATGAACAAATAGTATATCGGCATCTCCTGTTTTTCCTAATTCAATAGCTTCACCTGTTCCTCTTGCTACAACATTAACTTTAACTCCATTTTCTTCTTCAAAAGTTTTTAAAGTATCAGCAAGGAATCCAGTTTCATCTAAACTATATGTTGAAGCCATTGTTATTTCTTTTACTCCAGAGTCCTTAGCTTCAGAACTTGCACTACTACTAGAACTAGATGATGAGCATCCAACTGCTGTTAAACCTAAAACTAGTGTTAACACTAACCCCATAATTTTTTTTATATTTTTCATAGAATTACTCCCTTTTATAAATTAATTAAATATTTCTCAAATAATAAAATTTTTGATACACAATTATTTACTTTCATCAAATGTATAGAATAAAGCTTCTCCGTATTCATCTACACCGTATTCAGCAATTTCTTTTTGAACTTCATCTGATTGATAGTATTCTAAAAGTTTATTTGTCATGTCTTCCATTTCTGGATCTAGATTAGCTATTCTAACTATAGAATAAACATTTTTTAAACTATCATCAGCTTGTTTAACTATTTCTAAATCTAATTTATCTTTACTTGCTAAGAATGTACCTATATCAGTTAAGCAATAAGCTCCCATTTCACTTGCCATTTGTAATGTAGCTCCCATACCTTTTCCTGCTTCATTGTAATTAGAGAATTCAGGTGTTTCTATTCCAGCTTCTTTCCATATACTTAATTCTTTAGTATGAGTTCCTGATTCATCACCTCTAGAAACGAAAGTTAAATCGTTGTCAGCTATATATTTAAATACATCTGGAGCGCTTAAATCTTCCATTTCTGCATTATCTTTTGCATCCTTTGGTCCTACTATTACGAAATAATTGTACATTATTTCATTTCTGTCTACTCCATATCCACCTTTTATAAAGTCTTCTTCTTTAGCTTTAGCATGTACGAATAATATATCAGCATCTCCTGATTTTCCTAATTCTAAAGCTTCACCTGTTCCTTTAGCTACAACGTTAACTTTTACATTGTTAGCTTCTTCAAAGCCTTTTAATGTTTCTGCTAAAAATCCTGTGTCATCTAAGCTTGTTGTAGTAACTAAAGTTACTTCTTCAACCGCTTTGTTTTCTTTTTGTTCTTCGCCTGCTGAAGAGCTTGAACTTTGTGATGTTTGATTAGATGAGCATGCTACCATGCTTATACTTAGCACTGCTGCTAGCATAACTGTTAGAAATTTTTTGATCATTTCTATTCCCCCTTTATATAATATATAAAAAATTTATTTTTAAAATTTCTATCTTAAGTTTTTACTATAAAATTCTCTCATATATATCTCGTATATATAATATTTTAAATAAAGATAGAAATTTTAAAATCTTATTAAAATAATTTTAAAGCTTTATTGTCATTTACATAGATGAGAATAGCTTATTTTTAAAAAATTCATCTTTTTTATATTTTCCTATTAGTTTTAAATTTTCCATAAAAACTATTTCATCACTAATTCTATTTCCTTGCACAAAATCATGAGTAATTAATATTACTGAGCGATTCATATTTCTTAATTCTCTTAATTTATTTTCTACTAACTCTATAGTCTTAAAATCCATGCTCGCCATAGGCTCATCTAAAAGAATATATTCCTTATTCATAATTAGAGTCCTAATAAATTGTGCTTTTGCCTGTTCTCCACCTGATAATTTTCTTATATTTGTATCCAATCTATGCTCTAAATTAAATTCTTTTATTAAAGCTTCTAATTCTGTTTTTCCCAATAAATCGATATTTTTACTGTATTTATATAAATAGTCGAAATTATCTCTTAATGTTCCTGTTAAAAAATACGCTTTTTGAGGATTATAACTCATATATTGATATACAATTTCTTGGTCAAATCCTTTTCCCTCTATGTCTATACTTCCTTCATCAAAATCGATAATATTATATAAAATCTTAAATAAAGTGCTTTTTCCACTTCCATTGTGACCTAAAACAGAATATATTTTCCCTTTTTCAAAAGTTAATTCATCTATTTCTAATGGATTTTGATATTTTATATTTTTTTTAATATTTTTAAGATATATCATTTACGCCCTCCTCTACCTACCGCTATCTATAGATCCTTTTGCAATCTTCTAATAATAAAAGTTGATGCAAATGAAATCGTAAGTAGTATTGCTGCTATTATAAGGGAATTGCCGAAATTTCCCATTGATGTAGATTGAGAAATATAAGTAGTCATTACTCTAGTTTTTCCTCTTATGTTTCCACCGACTAACATTACTGCCCCTACTTCTGAAATTCCTCTTCCAAAAACAGTTATTAATATAGTCGCTAGATAGGATTTTAATTCTTTAAAAAATATCCATTTTTGTTGAAATTTCTCTACTTGTAATATTTTACATGTAATTAAAATATCTTCTCCACATTTATTTAATGCATCGACAATTAAACTTATTGACATAGGTATTAAAAGAAGAACTTGTGCTATTATCATAGCTGGACAAGTAAATAACAGTTCAAAGCTACCTAAAGGTCCTTTTTTTGACAACATAAGAAACACTACAAGACCCATTACTACTGGCGGAGTACTCATTAGTGCATTTACTATTAACATAAGTTGTTTTTTTAATTTAAAATCTTTTAAATAAATAATTATACTTAAAATGATACCTAACAACATTGCGATTAATGTGGCAGTCACTGTTACATAAAGCGATCTTCCCACAATTTGTACAACTTCCCAGATTTCCATATTAAATTCCTTTCTAAAAAATATATCTTTTTAATTCATATATTATTAGCGGTTAAAATTAATAAAATAATCCTCGGAGCATATACAACTGTAGGTATTTGAGAATAAGATTTGATGTTTGAAATTATTTGAATGTATAAAAATAATATATTTCTGTGATTTTGAAATTGCGCATTAATAAAATAATTCTCAACAAATACAATTGCAGAAATTCGAAAATTTCAACTAATATTATCTCCTTTCCTAAAAAAACATAAATGTTTTTCTTTCTTGCACGGGAGGCATATACATTTCTATATATACCCAATGTTTTATAATTCATAGGCAAATGCCCTTAGAAATATAAAATCGGAGAATTAAATTATTAATTATTCTTCTACCAATTATATAATATCATATTTTATCTACTTTTGTCAATTTTATAACATTGATAGTATTATTTAGGTATTTTATGTAATAAGTATACTAGTTTTTCATACATATCGAAAAAAAGAGCGAACTTATAAAGTTCGCTCTTCCTCTATTTATTTAATTGTAATTATTAACAAATATGTAAATCAAAATTATTCTCTATAAATATTAGAATACTTTGTTTAATATTTCGATTATTTCTTCTTTAGTAGCTTGTTTTGGATTTGTAGCACCACAAGCATCTTTTAATGCGTTAGTAGCTAATATATCGAAGTCTTCTTTCTTAGCTCCTAATTCTTCAAATCCTTTAGGTATTTCTACGTCAGCAGATAATTCTTTGATTGCAGCTATAGCAGCAGCAGCACCTTCAGCATCGCTCATACCAGCAACGTCTACACCCATAAATGCAGCAACGTCTTTTAATCTATCAGGAACAACTTGAGCGTTGTATTCTTGAACAGCTGGAAGTAATATAGCATTACATACACCATGTGGTAAGTTATAGAATCCACCGAATTGGTGAGCTATAGCATGAACATATCCTAATGAAGCATTGTTGAATGCCATACCAGCTAAGAATTCAGCGTAAGCCATTTTATCTCTAGCTACCATATCGTTACCATCTTTAACAGCAGCTCTTAAGTATCCTTGGATTAATTTTATAGCTTTTTCAGCACAAGCATCAGTTACTGGAGTAGCAGCAGTAGAAACGTAAGCTTCAACAGCATGAGTTAAAGCGTCCATACCAGTTGCAGCAGTTAATCCTTTAGGCATACTTACCATTAAGTTAGGATCGTTTACAGCTAATACTGGGTTAGTATGTTCGTCAACTATTGCCATTTTAACGTGTCTTTCTTCGTCAGTGATTATACAGAATACTGTCATTTCAGAAGCAGTACCAGCAGTAGTATTTATAGCTATTAATGGAGTTTGAGGTTTAGCAGATTTGTTAACACCTTCATAATCTTTTATGTTTCCACCATTTGCATCAACTAAAGCTATACCTTTAGCACAGTCATGAGGAGAACCTCCACCAAATGACATTACAAAGTCACAACCTTCAGCTTGTAAAACTTTAACACCTTCCATAACTGCAGTTACAGTTGGGTTAGGAACTGAACCAGGATAAACAACATAACCTATACCATTAGCATCTAGGTTATCTAATATTCCTTTTAATTCAGGACTTGCAGCAGATCTTTTACCACAAACTATTAAAGCTTTTTTAAATCCTCTTGCTTTGATTTCAGCTGGAAGACTATCTGCGCATCCAGGTCCCATTAAACTTACATTTGGCATATAAAATTTGTACATTCTAATTTCCCCCTTAGTTATATATATTTGTAGCAATACACACTATTGTGTATCTTACTAATTACATACATAAATCTATATTTTGTAAATATAATATCTCAAAAGTATACTAGTTCAACGTTTTCCCCAAAACTATAAAACTACAACTCTATCATATCTACTCTACAAAACCATATCTTTATTTTGTATAAGTGCTACCTTATACTTTAATTATATTGACCTATTATATGAATTGTCAACTTTTATTTTTTAAAATTTATAATATTCTAATAATATACAAAATACATAAAAATCATACAAAAATACATATCAAAACAGAATGTCGAAAAATAGAATAAAATCTATTTTTCCACACTCTATCTATGAATTCAAGCATAAAATTACATTATAAATCTATAATATTATACGAATTTTCTAACAAATCTATCAATAAAACTCTATTTCGATATAATTCGCCTTTATTAAGTAATAATTTTATAACTTCACTAACCTGAATAGACGCTATGTTAGCAGGCGTAAAAGATGGATTACCTAATTTTTTTTCTGCACCTTTAGATGATTTCTTGTAAATTTTATTCAAAGAATCATCTCCTGGCAATATAGTACAAACTTGGCCATACCATCCTCCAATAGCTCCATGAACCATTGGTATATTCATTTTTTTACAAGCTTCTTGTAACACAAATCTTATTTGAATACTATCTAAGGCATCTACTACTACATCATGATCTTTTATTATATCACAGCTATTTTCTTCGCTAAATGCACCATCGATTATAGAAATTTTGACATCAGAATTTATTTCGTTTACTCTCTTTTTAGCTTCATCAGTCTTTCTGTTTCCTATAACCTTCTCAGTACTCAAAATTTGTCTATTTAAATTAGTTTCATCAAATACATCCATATCAACAGCAGTAATGCTTCCAATACCAATTCTTGCAAGCATTTCAATAATATATCCACCAATACCTCCGCATCCTATAACACAAACGCGAAAATTTTGTAATTTATTATTTTCTTCTTCTGTCAACGTAGTTACATTTCTGGTATATCTTTTTTTCACCATAAAATCAACCTCCACCTACTGGAGGAAATAGAGAGACTACATCATTTTCTTTCAAAGCTCTATCACTTGGCCCATCGATTCCGTTTAAAAGCATTATTGCAACTTCTTCTTCATCAATCTTTACAATATCTAGAACGTCTAAAATTGTGCTGTTATCTTCTAATTCCATAATTTGCTTTTTTTCTCTACCTTCTCTAAATGTCGCAAAAAGTCGAACTTCTACCTTCATATTTTCACCTCTCTTTGCAAAAAGATATCTATCTATTTTATAGTAGCACAAAGTACCACTATATATAATATATTTTTTTTAAGTATACAACACTATTAAAATAATAGCGTTGTATACTTAAAGTTATTTTACTTATATAAAGCGGTTGGCAATATTAATTTAGAATTTTTCTTATCTAAATTGTTCTAATATTTCATTGTATTCTTCTAATCCTAATTTCTTTAATGTTGCTTCAGTTGGTATACTGTTTTCATCCCAACCTCTAACAGCATAGTATTCTGGTAATAATACATCTAATCTATGAACATGACCTTCAGATGGTCCACCTGGGATTGGATCTTCTAATAATCTCTTAGGTAATGTATCTTGAGATTTATCTATTCCAGCTCTTAGGTTGAATATTTTTTCTAATGTCCATATTCTATCTCCAGCTTCTAATATAGTTTCTGCAGTGTAAGTATCACCACATACTGCATTGTATATATCAGCATAGTCAGGAGCACCTAGACCAAATGTAGTGAATATACACATACCCATAGAGTCTATTACAGCTGTTAAATCATGGAATACTTTTGCATAAGCAGGTTTTCCTTCTAATTCAAATCTATCTAATTTTTCTGGAACACCAAGTACTTCAGGGCTTATCATGTAACCTTTAATATGGCATCCACCTCTGTTATTTACTGCATAAGTTATACCATGTCCTTGAACACCTCTTGGGTCATAAGCTGGTAATTCTTGTTTTTTAACAGTCATAGAATATTGGATAGCATCTTCTCCATAAGATTCACATAATCTATAAGAACCTAGTGCTAATTTATCACCAAATCCTTCTCTTTTACCCATTTTTTCAGTCCATTTAACCATAGCATCAACGTCTCCCCATTTTAGAGATAATCCGTCAGCTGCTATTTCTTCATCTTTAATATATCCTTTTTCATATAATTCCATAGCTGCAGCTAAAGTTGCACCAGCAGAAATTGTATCTAGACCATATTCATTACAAAGCATATTAGCTTCGTTTACTGCATCTAAGTCATAGATATCACAGTCTGAACCAAATGACCATAATGTTTCATATTCTGGTCCACCACATTCAGTACCATCTTTTAATCTTACCCATCTACCACAAGCTATAGGACATCTATGGCAAGGATTTTTTCTTACTAAGCAGTTAGCTGTCATAGCTTCACCACTTATATCGTCAGCTTTTGGTGTATATGATTCTTGGAAGTTTTTAACTGGATGAACACCATTTTCATTTATTATGTTAACAAGTATAGCAGTTCCGTAAGTTGGAAGTCCATCACCTGCAACTGGGTCATTTTTAAGTATATTAACTTTTTCTTTATTTACTGCAGCTGCTTTTTCTTTATCTGGTAATTCAACTTTTCCACTACCTTTAACAACTATAGCTTTTAAGTTTTTAGAACCTTGAACAGCACCTACTCCACCTCTACCAGCAGCTCTATCTACGTCATTCATTATAGCTGATATAGGAGATAATTTTTCTCCAGCTGGAGCTATACATAATACATTAGAATCTGGATGTGCTTCTTTTAATTTTGCATCAGTTTCTGATGATACCATTCCCCAATAAGGAGTTGCATCTTTTATTTCAACTTTATCATCTTCTATATAAAGATATACAGGTTTATCTGCTTTACCTTCTATGATAGCCATATCATATCCGCAGTTTTTAAATTTAACTCCCCATTTACCACCAGAGTTTGATATTGCTATTGTTCCTGTAAGTGGTGATTTAGTTACTACCATATATCTACCACTAGTAGGCATTGGTGCAGCTGTTACTGGACCTGTAGCTATTACTAATTTATTTTCTGGGCTTAATGGATCTATTTTAGGATCTACTTCGTCCATATAATATTTTACACCTAATCCTCTAGCACCTATAAATTTCTTAGCTATATCTTCTTTTAAAGCTTCAGTACTTATTTTGCCATCAGTTAAATTAACTCTTAAAACTTTTCCAACATAACCATACATTTTCGTATCCCCCTTTATGTTTACCTACTAAATAAAAAAACACCATTTGAGTGAAGTAATATCCATTCAAATGGTGGTGTTTTTTGTTTGATCCCTTGGAATGTGAGTAATATTACTTCCTAATACTATCTCCTTTCCAACAGGAGGCATATCAATTTCTAAATATACCCTACGGCCTCATCCTCCATAGCCTAAGCCTTAGGAAATATGAGATCGGAGAAATTTATTGAATTTTATTAATTATCTTAATTAAATATTATCACCATAATTTAAAATTGTCAACAACGTTTTCCTATTTTTTCCTGGAACTATTTCAAAATATTTGAATTATTTTAAAATATTATTTTGTCGAAATTTCGTATTTTACTATAAACTTTCACCTATACAAACTGTTCTTCTTATTTCTTCAACATATTATATTGAAAACTGTCTAGATTATTTATCCACCTTTAAAGTTTGTAACACTGTTTCAATAATTAAATCTATCTCTGGAAATGATGATGGTCTTTTTTCATTTTTATTATCTACAAAAACAAATCCATCTTCTTTCAATAATTTAATATTTCTTTGAACTGCTGGACTTGCATACATATTTGGATTAATATGAGTAGCAATTACCTTAGGTCCTCTAGTAGACATTATCGTTGTTGATAATAAATCGTCAGCTATTCCATTTGCTGCTTTTCCTAATATATTAGCAGATGCTGGTGCAATAAGTAATAAATCAGCTGCTCTAGATAGTGAAACATGATCTTTCTCCCAGATAATAGGCTTTTTATATGCATCTATTTCAACTGGGTTTCCTGAACTATGCTGTAATGATAACGGCGCCACAAAATTGGTTGAGTTTTCAGTCATAATAACACTTACGTCTGCCTTTAAGGCTCTTAATTTTTTTATTATATCTGGTACTTTATATCCTGGACTACATGCAGTAACGCCTATAACTATTTTTTTA
>NZ_JBJDXL010000295.1:0-3817 GCF_051866655.1 Intestinibacter sp. | reverse complement strand
AGGATTAGAGCCTCTACATTTATCCCCTCAAAGAAGCTGATTATGTCCTCTAAATGGTTGTTTTTTATAAGCTCCATAGGAGGAATTTTTTCTTCTACATTATTAACTAATGTCATCGAGTTCAAACCCACAACTGTGCATTTAGAATTTGTATTTGCGATTATCTTTTCAATTCCACCTGCTGATTGGCCGTTAGCGCAGATAAGTCCTAGATAAGTGTATTGATTTGCTAAAAACTCATAAACATCTAGCGGTGTAACTATGTAAATCTTAGATATATCAGCTAATTCGTGGAAATCGATACTTGAGCTCAATGAGTTACAGTAGACAAATATTGCGTCCATGCCGTCGTTTTTAATTTTTGCTATTAATTCTAAAAGAGCTTCCTTTCTTTCGCCAATAGGAAGCGTTTGAAATAATAGTTGTTCTGTTGGATTTTCTGAAACTGGATAAGAGTACGCCTCCACTTCTTTTTCTTTTAAAAAGTCAACCCCCATTTGTGTATCTACAGGAGTACCTGCCATAACTGCTACTTTCATTTTAAATACCTCCAATATATGTAAATTTAAAAGCTTTTTTAATATAATATAACATATTTTGGATATACTATATTTAGTAAATATTAATTTTTAATCAAAATTATAAAAAAGTGAATGAACTTTTAGCAATTGGACATAATATAAAAATCAAATTGAAAATTAGAATTAGATAGAATTAAATCAAATTTATATACAAATAAAGGTAAAAAATGTTAACGTTATCCCGTACAATATTATATATATCGAATGTAATATATTGGAATATGGCTTAGTATAAAAAAAATTTATATGGATTAAATTAACAAATCTATTGACAAATAAAGCAAAAAAACATACTATAGATATTAAATAAAGTTAATTATTATTTTGATAATAAAAAATAAACTTTTAAATTTAGAAGAAAGGAGGCTTATTATGAGTAAGAAATTATTTATACCAGGACCTATAGATGTTAGTGAAGATGTCCTAGAAAAGATGGCTACACCAGTTATCAGTCATAGAGGCAAAGAAGCATCAGAGCTTCAAAAAAGCATAACTGAAAAAGCACAAAAATTATTTTACACAAATAATACAATATTATTATCAACATCCTCCGGCACTGGCTTAATGGAAGGCTCCATTCGATGTTGTACATCAAGAAGAGCAGCTGTATTCTCCTGTGGTTCATTTGGAGATCGATGGCACAAAATGGGTATAACAAATGGTGTTCCTACAGATTTATTTAAAGTAGAATTAGGTCAGGCTATAGAGCCAGAAATGGTTGATAAGGTACTTGCAACTGGCAAATATGATTTAATAACTGTAACTCATAATGAGACTTCTACAGGCATAAGAAATCCAATCGAAGATATTGGTCAAATCCTAAAAAAATATGACGATGTAGTCTATTGTGTAGACACAGTTAGTTCAGCGGGAGGCATTAAAATCCCCGTCGATGAAATTGGAATAGATATTTGCATAACATCAGTTCAAAAGGCAATTGGTTTACCACCAGGTATGTCAATGTGTACATTTTCTCAAAAGGCTAAGGAAAGAGCCGAAAAAGTACCAAATCGAGGAGTTTATTTTGATTTACTTGCAATGTATGAATACATTCAAAAGAAAAATTATCAATATCCTTCAACTCCATCCCTTTCACACATGTTCGCTTTAGATTATCAATTAGGAAAAATCTTAGAAGAAGGCCTAGAAAATAGATTTAAAAGACATGAAGACATGGCTAAAATCGTTAGAAATTGGGCTGAGGAACACTTCGAAATCTTTACAGATAAAAATCACTTATCAAATACTTTAACAGTAGTAAAAAATACCCAAAACATAGACGTATCTAAATTAAACGAAGAATTACAAAAACGTGGATATTTAATAGCAAATGGATACGGAGAGCTAAAAGATAAAACATTTAGAATTTCACATATGGGAGATTACACACAAGAAGATATAAAAGATTTATTAAAAAATATCGATGATATATTAGGATTTTAAAGATTGTTAAAATTTAAGAAAAAATTGAAAATATTAATAATTATGAATATTAAAAAAGCGGAATTATAAAAGGGATTTTGGAGGTAAGAAAATGTATAGAATATTAGTAGCTGATGGAATGAATTTAGACCAAATAGAAAACTTAAAAAATTTAGGATTTGATGTAATAGATAAATTTTATGATGGTGAAGAGCTTGGATTAATGTGTCAAGATGTAGATGCATTAGTTATCCGTTCAAAAAATAAAATCACTAAAGAGATAATAGATAAAGCCTTAGAAGGAAATGCAAGACTTAAATTAATAATAAGAAGTGGTGTAGGACTAGATAATATAGACGTTAAATACGCAAATAAAAGAGGCGTAAAGGTTATGAATACACCATGTGCAAGTACTAGATCAGTAGCAGAACTTACAATAGGTCAATTATTTACAATAGCTAGATATGTAAACATAGCTAACGTAACTATGAGACAAGGTCAATGGAACAAGAAAAATTATATAGGAACAGAAGTATTTGGAAAAACATTAGGAATAATAGGTTTAGGAAGAATAGGTAAAGAAGTTGCTAAAATGGCGAGCGCAATAGGCATGAAAATAATATACTACGATATATTAGGCGAAATGAAAGGCTACCCAAGATATAAATTCTGTAGCTTTGAAGAAGTTTTAGCAAACGCTGATTTCTTAACAATACACATACCTTACGATCCAGAAAAAGGTTACTTAATAACTAAAAAAGAATTCGATATGATGAAACAAGGCGTATATTTTATAAATAACGCCAGAGGCGCTTTAGTATGTGAACACGACTTAATAGACGCTTTAGACGAAGGAAAAATAGAAGCAGTAGCAATGGACGTATATGAAGAAGAACCAAAAATAAACCTAGAGCTAGTTAATCATCCAATGGTATCTCCAACTCCCCATATAGGTGCATCAACAGTTGAAGCTCAAGATAGAATTAGTAAAGAAATAGTTGATATGATAGTTGACTACTTTCAAGATGATCAACAACAAATTGCATTATAATAGAGCATAAAATAGTGGAATATAAAATTTTGGGAAGCTAAAAATCAGGGGGATAAAGAGATGGCGGTTATAAAACCTTTTAAAGCAATTAGACCAGCAAAACAATATGTAGATATGGTAGCGGAATTACCATATGACGTTATGAATAGGGAAGAAGCTAAGGAAATGGGTGAAAAGAATAAATATTCTTTCATACACATTGATAGAGCAGAAATAGATTTAGACGATAAAGTAGATGAACACGATGAAGCTGTTTATCTAAAGGCTAGAGAAAATCTAGATAATTTCAGAAATAATGATATTTTAATAAAAGAAAATCAAGACTGCATCTACATTTACAGAGAAACAATGAATGGCAGAGATCAAATCGGTCTTGTAGCTTGTGTATCTGTAGATGACAGCATAAATGGAGTAATAAAAATACACGAATACACTAAACCAGATAAAGAATTAGACAGAACTAAGCATATAAAATACTGCAACGCAAATACAGGTACAATTCTTTTAACTTACAAAAATAGAGAAAAAGTAGACGAATTAGTAGACTTCTATGTAAAAAATGAATTGCCTATTTACGACTTTATGTCTGAAGACGGTGTATTCCACACAGTCTGGCGAATCGACAGACAACAAGACTTAGATGAGCTTGTGAGCGAATTTGATAAAATTCCATATTTATATATAGCAGATGGACATCATAGATCAGCATCTGCTGTAAATGTTGCAAAAGAGAAGAGATTAGAAAATCCAAACTACACAGGCG
>NZ_JBJDXL010000294.1:0-3823 GCF_051866655.1 Intestinibacter sp. | reverse complement strand
TATATCTCAAAGAAATAAAGAACTTTTGGTTAAAAATAAATTAGGAAGAAATACTATACAAGATTGCTGTAATAATTTAACCAATCCTATAAATTTAATATTTAGGTACCATGGAGATTCTTTAGATACTGTAGGAAGCAATAAAATCAAAAAAGAAAGATTTGAATCAGAAGAAGATGTCAAGAAATATAGAGAATCTCGAGGAAAAGCTGTAGATGTGTATAATTACTTAGGAGAATATATAAATACATATCCTGCTGTGGTAGCTGTACATGAAGAGCTTAAAATATCTGAAAGTACTATTAGAAAAGGATTAAAAGAAAAAACTCTGTCAGGTAAATATTTCTTTAGATACAAAGGAGAATCTTTAGGAAATGTTAATATAAATATTTGTTCTAAAAATGCTTCGAGTATTCCTACTAAATATAATATTTATAAAAATTCTGAATTAATCAATTCAGTAGATTATAAAAAGGATATTGAATATATTGCTAGAAATAGAGAAAAATCTAAACTTCAAAGATTATTAAAAGAACTATCTTCTATTGGTGATAAAGTCACTTACCATGAATTTGTAATTGAATTAAATCTGGCCCCTAGTAGTGGCAACATTACTAGCAAATCGCTCCAATCCGAACAGGTTTCGGAGGTATCAGAATTATCTGATGCTAACGGTGAAAGCTAACGCTTGAGTTGTGAAACTAAATGTATGCTAATACCGTGCTAACTATAAAGGTAATATGTTATAGTAGTGTAACGAGTATGGATGAACCTTCGTAAGAAGAATATAAAACTTTGAAGGGAGCGACATCTTATATAGATGAAAATGTACTCTGTGGTTATGGAAACATAACTATCGCCACGTCAACAGGCGAGCCTACAATCAGTCTTCAGTTCTGTAAGTTCCTAAAAACTGTTTATGAATCAGGAGTAGTACCTAATTATACTACAAATGGAGTAATTTTATCTTATTGGGATAAACCAGGATCTAAGTATTATAGTAAAGCAAACGAAGTTCTTTCATGTACTAGTTTGTATTGTGGAGGAGTAGCAGTTTCATTTGGAAATAAAGCTCTAAGAAAATATGCTACTAATGCCATTACAGGGTTATTAGAAAAAGGCAGATGTAAAGTAAATATTCATCATATTATTTCAGATAAACAGTCTGTAGATGAGTTCTTTGACATTTATAATAGCTACTTAATTGACAACCCTAATTACTGTATAGATACCGAAGATGTTAATAAATTTGATGATAGAAAGAAAGTATCCCTTATTTACAATCATGTACTACTTCCTTTAATGAAACATGGAAGAAGCGAACATGGTCTAGAAGATGATACTTGGGAGTATCTAGAATCAAAATTATTAGAACATGATTACAGTGATGTTTCTTTTGGAGCACACTTTATTGATTATTTAAAGAATAGTAAAATCAAAACTTGGTTATATCCAGCAGAATCTTTAAGTAAGAATATTATCTTAGAAAAAGATTGTGTAAAGATTACTCCAAGTTCTTTTAATTTAAATCCTATAAAAGAAATAATTTTATGAAATTACAAGATGTAATGATTTCGCCGCCTGAAGCAGTAACATTATCAGACAGACGTGCAGATGAAGGTTTATTTTTTGTATTTGATGAATCAGACAACTTTATTGGAATAGTACTTTACAATATGGATACAGATTCATATTATATACAAACAGCTACTAATCTACTTAATAGTCTCGTTGACGAAACTCATAGAGAAACTTTAGAGGACTTCTATGATAGGTTGCAAAAGGAATATAGACATTCTTACCTAAAATATATAAAAACTACGAAATAATGAATACTTATCTATTCGCGGTATATGATGGAGAACCTCCATATATTGATTCTATAACTGCAAGAAATCTAAATGATGCAAAAGATCATATTATTCAAAAGTATACTTTTGAAGATGATGATATTTTTGATGACTGGGATGATTTTGTAAAGTATAAAGAAGATAAAGGAATTATTTTAGGGGAGCCTTATGAAATATCAGAGTTCTAAATTAAGAATAGCTTGTGACATAGATCAAGTATTAGCTGATTTTGAATCAGCATATAATAAATATTATAATACCAATATATCTAAAGAGAACGACTATCATATTACTAAAAATGTCTTCAAATTAAGACATAATAAAGAATTTTGGACAAATTTAGAAGTAATAGATAGACCTAATTTTATTCCTTACATTTATGCAACTAAAAGGGTTAATTTGAAATCTTATACAAGAGAATGGTTACTTAAAAATAGATTTCCAGATAGACCAATTTATCAAACAATCTATCAATACGGAAACAAAGCGGATATTATTAAGGGACATTGCGATGTTTTGATTGACGATTCTATATCTAATGTTTATAAATGTATTAAATCAGGAGTGCCAGCTCTATTAATAGATAGACCTCACAATCAATCTGTTGGGCCAGAATTTAGAATTTATAACTTAGATATAGATGAAATTATAGAGGGTTATGAAATTATATGTAAATATTATAAATAGTGCGTTTACACGAAATTAAAATAATTCCTATTTTTGAGTCAGTTAGGGCTATAGATATTTCAGATAATGAGTATTTTGGCCCTAATTATAAAAAGTATATAAGTAATTCTAGTTTATCATTAATAAATCCTGCACAAGGAGGTAGTCCTCAAATTTATTATGAAGGTCTAAGTGCTCACCAAAAGTTTAGTGATTCACTGCATTTCGGTATTAACATTTTTTAACTTGTAAAATAAATAATGTTTTCTTGGATTTCTATATTTTTTATGCTATCTTTGTAGCATGAAAAGTACTAAAGAAATTCAAGAAAAATTATCAGAACGCTTTCCTAATTTAGTTTTAGTAGAAGAATATACTGGAGCTAATAATAAAACTCTCATAAGATGTAATGATTGTAGGCACGAATGGAAGGCAATTCCTAGAAGCGTAATAGCTTCAAAACATGGCTGTCCTAAATGTGGAGTAGGAAAAGCTAAAAGGGAACAAGCAATACAAAGATTTCTAGACAAATTAGATAAGAACTTATTCGAGTTTATTGAATATAATTCTCCAGAAGATGTAAAAGTAAGGTGCAAAAAATGCAATTCAATTAGACACACTACAGCAGAAAATATATTAAAATATGGATGTAAAAATTGTTCTGTTATAAAAAGAGCTAATGATGATAGATTAACAACAGAAGAATTTATAGAACGATCTAAAAAAATTCACGGAGATAAATATGATTACACCAAAGTTAAATATATAAATTATAATGCTGAAGTATGTATAATTTGTCCTAAACATGGTGAATTTTGGCAAAGAGCTAATAAACATATGATAGGGCATAATTGCCCTATGTGTAGGGAAAGTTCTGGAGAAGAAGCCATAAGGTTAGCTCTTTTAAATAGTAAGATTCCATTTAAGAAAGAAAAATGTATGTATATAGAAGATCTAAAAATTAGACTTGATTATTATATAGAATATAATAATAAAATATATATTATAGAATACAATGGAGAACAGCATTATATGCCAATAGACTTTTTTGGAGGAGAAGAAAGATTCAAAAAACAACAGTTTCGAGATAAACTTTTAGAAGATTATTGTCTAGATAATAACATTACATTATTTGTTATTAAATACTCTGATAATTTACAAGAAAAAATTAAAGAGTGTATAAATAAAATTGCCGCCTTATAAAGTAATTTATATTGAAAACACCTGAATATCCTCGAAGGCTAAATTTAATTTTAAACATGCTAACTTGAGGAGGCATAGGCTATTATATGTTGTGAAACGAATAA
>NZ_JBJDXL010000293.1:0-3850 GCF_051866655.1 Intestinibacter sp. | reverse complement strand
TGTTCGCAAACATCGGCACCACCTTCAAGCTTAACTACGTCTGCACCACCTTCTTTTATTAATCTACCAGCATTTTTTACAGCCTGCTCTGTAGAGACTTGATATGACATAAATGGCATATCTCCGACTATTAAGGCGTTTTTTACACCTCTTTTAACTGCTTTTATGTGGTGGATCATATCATCCATAGTAACTGATAGGGTATTTTCATATCCCAACATTACATTTCCTAGAGAATCACCGACTAATATGCTATTTACGCCAGCTTCATCCATTAGTCTAGCAGTTGAATAATCGTATGCTGTTAGCATAGTTAGCTTTTCTCCTGTTTCCTTTGCTTTTTTAAAAGTTGCTACTGTATTTTTCATACTTTTTAACTCCTTTTCAAAATATTATTTAGGGCAAACTGCAAAACATCTAGCTGTAAACCCGGCGCCGTTTTTAACCTTAGGGAAGGTAGTGAATATAAGTGCGCCTACTGCTGGGCATTTATCTAGGTTTTTAAGTAGCTCTATTTGAAATCTGCCTTTACTAAGTACGTAGTATTCGCCTACATATCCATCTACTGCAATTACTACTGGAGCATCTGTATCGCTTTGTTCGTGTCCTACTGCAGCTACATTTCTTTCTTCAATTAAAAATTTAAGTGCATCGATTCCCCAGCCAGGGTAGTGTTTATTTCCATCAGCATCTCTATTGTCCATCTTTTCAGACGTTTCTCTTTTGTACCAATCAGTTCTAAATGCTACGAAAGCTCCTTCTGGGATCATTCCATTTTCTTTTTCCCAATCTAGGATATCATCTTTAGTAAGTACATAATCGTGATTATCTGCAACAGCTTGGCTCTTATCTATTACACATAAAGGCATTACCATATCTTTTGGAGTAAAGCTTTCTAATGTATTAGCTCCTTGGACAAAGTGGACAGGAGCATCTACATGTGTTCCGTATTGACTTACTAATGTGTATTCATGTACTTGAAATATTGTTGTATCGAAGTCAAATGTTGTCTTCATAGACATATCTGGAAATCCGTCCCAATGAGGTGTGTTAGGACTAACTTCATGGCTTAATTCAACCCATGTACATTCTTTTTTCCATTCATTAAGTTGTTCCCATAGTTTTTTATTCATGTATAATCCTCCTTCTAATAATTTATCGAATATTCAATAAATTTAAAATATTATATTGATATAAGTGTATCACGATTTTACATAATGTAAAGCGAAAAAATTGTGAAATAAAAAAACTATAATTATCCGATAGTTGTAGATAATTATAGTTTCTTGTATTTAAAAATTAGTTTTATTGAGCAGTAGGAGCTACATAGACTCTTTGTGCCATTTCATCGTCTAACATATATAGAGCATGTGGATTATCTATGCATCTTTTAACTTTTTTCAATATAGTAGTGAAGTTATCTTCTTCTTCTACTTGTTCATCTATAAACCATTTTAAAAAGCTCATAGTAGCATGTTCTTTTTCGTCAGTTGCGATGTCCATTATGTTGTATATTCTCTTAGTAACTGTTTCTTCGTGAGCTAAACCAGTTTCAAATACTTCTACTAAGTCAGTATATGTTTCTTTTGGTTGGTCTATTTGACCAAGCACAACAGTTCCTCCTTTTTGGAATACATAGTCATAAAATTTCATACCATGATCGATTTCTTCTTTTGCTTGAACTCTAAAGAAATTAGCAAATCCACTTAAATCAATAGATTCACAGTAAGCTGCCATTGCTAGATAAGTATAAGAAGAATAAAGTTCAAAAGTGATTTGATCATTAATAGCATTTTCTAAGTTTTTACTTAACATAAAACTTACCTCCCAAAAATTAAAATTTAACATAACTATATTTTACAACATATTCCCAAAAATTTAAACTTCATAACGGAAATATATATTACGTCATTATTACGTTTTTCTTAAATATAAACTTAAAATATTGTAATTTTTTTGATAATTGAATACTATTAATATTAGGTGAAAATATTAATAATATTTGGCTATTAGCTTTAAAAAATATTAAAAAAAGAGTATAATTTTATAACGATATTAAGATTATATTTTTAAATACGAGGAGAAAAAAATGAATAGATTATTGGACTGGATTAAAAATGTTTTAGTTAGATTTAGAAAAGCAGGATTTGGGATATTTTTTATTAAAAACCTGTTTTTACTTCCTGATTTTTTTACTGATAAGGATTTAAATATTTTTTCAAAAATGAAGGTGACTTTTACATTTCTAATAACTTTGTTCTACTTTATGTCTAGTATTGATCTTATGCCAGAATTTTTATTTGGTGGGTTAGGATTTATCGATGATTTATTGATACTTATATGGGCAATAGGTTTGATAAATGAAGAGCTTTTAAACTATAAAATGCTTTTAAAAAATAGTCCAAAATCAAAAATAATTGAAGATGTAAATTGGGAAATCAAAGACGATATGTAATATATTGAAATTATTTTTAAATATTGCAAAAAAGTAAGATACTAAAGGACTATTTGTTGTTATAATTGTATATGGAGGTAAAAATAAATTTAAGTTAGTTTCTAAAAAAGTTATGTTGATTAATTATGTAAAATGGATCTAAATAGAAATTAGTAAATAGTTGTTAAACGGGGGAATTTTATGAAGAAGGTAAAATTATTAATTATTTATTTAATAGCTATTTGTGTATGTGGGTGCAGTCAGAGTTTTAAAGAGGATTTTTCTCAAATAGATGATGAGAAGGATGCTATAATAGCAGCATTTGGAGAATATAATTCAACAAAAGGTACAGGAGTAGTTTTAATAAATGAAAAAGAATACGAAAAAGATAGAACTTATATTTATTATATAGTTAGACCTCCTGCTTTAGAAAGCTATAAAAAAGCGTTAAAAGCAGAGAGCTCTAGTGAAAAACAGGAAGAAATTGTAAATGAAATGTATAGTAAAGTAGAGCAAGAGGCAAGTGAAGAGGTTTTAAACAAAATTGATAAGCTATACACCAATAAAAATATAGATAAAATTCGTATAGAGGTTGGTGTAGTTTGGCCTTACGGAAAACATAATTATACAAAGCCTGGAGAAAATGTTGTAGGAAAAAAAATTGCATATATAAAAACTTTTAACTTTACTAGACAAAACTATGCTGATATTTTAAAAAAATATAAAGAAAATATGGTAAGCTAAAGTATATATTTCTCAAAAGAAATTATTAATAATGGAATAATATATAAATAATAAGATTTATGTAAAAAAAATAAAAGCGAAGTTAGCAATAAATTTAATTGCCAACTTCGCTTTTTAGTTTTTATTATTTACAGTATTTATAAGTTAATTCACCTAGTATTTTTATTCCTTTGATTATATCTTCAGTAGATGGAGTAGAGAAATTCATTCTAAAGCTTTGACAAGGCATACTTGTATCAGCTAAGAAAGCAGTTCCAGGTACTAATGCGACTTTGTTTTCTAAAGCTTCACCTACAAATTTCATCATATCTACGCCTTCTGGTAGAGTTACCCAAACGAACATTCCACCTTCTGGTTTAGTGTATTTTACGCTTGGATGGAAGTTTTTAGCCATTTCATCTTGCATAACTTTATTTTTAGCTCCGTATATTTCTTTTAATTTTTCTATTTGAGCATCCATATCACAAGTAGCAAGAATTCTTTCGCATATTACTTGACTCCAAGTAGTACTATGTACATCGTTTAAGAATTTAACTTGTTTTAAAGGTCCTATGATTCCTGGTTTACCAACAGCACATGCTACTCTTATTCCAGGTGCTATTATTTTTGAGAAGCTAGCAGCGTATACTACTATACCTTCTTCGACGAATGATTTTATAGGAGCTACAGCTT
>NZ_JBJDXL010000292.1:0-3859 GCF_051866655.1 Intestinibacter sp. | reverse complement strand
TACAACCTCTAGCAAAAAAATTAGGTATATCTGATTTACTAGAAAAATATCCTTACGAAGTCTCTGGAGGGCAAAAACAAAGGGCTGCAATTGCAAGAGCACTTATAACTAATCCTCAGCTTATACTAGCTGACGAACCAACTGGTGCTCTAGACTCTCACTCTTCTGATGAATTACTACAATTATTTGAGGATATAAACAATGAAGGTCAAACAATAGTAATGGTAACTCACAGTACAAAGGCTGCAAGCAGTGCTAAGAGAGTTTTATTCATAAAAGACGGTAGAGTATTCCATCAGCTTTATAGAGGAGATTCTTCTCAACAAGAAATGTACCAAAAAATTTCTGATACTTTGACTATGATCGCTACAGGTGGTGTTAGAAATGAGTAGATTCTTTTATTTTAAACTAGCAATCACAAATATCAAGAAAAACGCGAAGACATATGTACCATATATGATTACATCAATACTTACAATATCTATGTTCTATATAATATGCTCTCTAGGTAATAACCCAAATGTATCAAAAGCATGTGGAACAGATTCAATGAAATATGTATTATTTTTAGGTACATGGGTGTGTGGAATATTTGCAGTAATATTCTTGTTTTACACAAATAGCTTCCTTATGAAGCGTAGAAAAAAGGAATTCGGTCTATACAATATATTAGGTATGGAAAAGAAACATATATCTAGAGTTGTATTATGCGAAACACTTATTATGAGTGTAATAAGCTTAGGTTTAGGTCTTGTAGTAGGAATTTTATTCGATAAATTAATGCTTTTAGTAATATTATCAATGTTTACAGTAGAAATTCCTCTAGGATTTCATATATCTCCTGAATCATTCCCTGCTACATTGACTTTATTTACTGGTATATTTGTACTGATATTCTTAAATAGTATCAGACAAATTCACCTAGCTAAACCAATAGAATTGCTTCAAGGTAGTACAGTTGGAGAAAAAGAACCAAAGGCGAAATGGTTAATAGCACTAATCGGTGCTATCTGCTTAGGATCAGGCTACTATATTTCACTTACAACTACTAATCCAATAGCTGCATTAAATATGTTCTTCATAGCTGTAATTTTAGTAATTATAGGAACTTACCTTCTATTTACAGCTGGTAGCATAGTTTTATTAAAAGCTTTACGTAAAAACAAAAACTACTACTACAAAACTAAAAACTTTATATCTATATCAGGAATGATATATCGTATGAAACAAAATGCCGTGGGTCTTGCCAATATATGCATACTATCGACTATGGTATTAGTAATGATTTCATCTACATTTTCACTATGGAATGGTATGAACGATGTTTTAGATAGCTATTTTCCAAGAGAGTTTACATTTACACCATTTGAGTACTCTGAGGAATCTGCATCTGATTTAAAGGCTTGGGTAAATAACACCTTAGATGAATATAATGTAGAACCAAAAGACATCGCTGATTACTCTTACTTAAATTTTGCTGTTGTCCAAGATAAAGATACCTTTATAATGGATAGAAATAATTCTGCATATGCAGATATGATAAACGAAATTAGAAATTTATTTTTTATAACTCTAGATGATTATAATAGAATGACTAACTCAAATGAAACACTAAAAGAAGATGAAGTCCTTGTATACTCTAATCGCGACCAGTATAATGAAAAGCAAATGAAAATTTCAGATAAAACATTTAAAGTAAAAGGAACATTAGATGATTTTCCTAATAATAGACTTATGACAACTAATGTAGCTAGCAGTCATTTTATCGTAGTTAAGGATACATCTGTTCTAAATGATTTAGATAAAATACAAAACGAAATATACGGCGATGTTGCCTCTAGTATTCAATATTACTATGCTTTTAATGTAGATGCAAACACTGAAAAAATCATAGATATAAACAATAAATTTGAAAATGACATAATAGAAATGGGAACATACGAAGAAAATACAAATAAATATGTTTACGAAGGTCGTTTCGATTGTCGTGAAACTGAAAAGAATGATTTTATCGGAATGTACGGTGGACTTTACTTCATAGGTGTATTCCTTGGAGTATTATTCATAATAGCCACTATACTAATTATGTACTATAAACAAATTTCTGAAGGATATGACGACAAGGGTAGATTCGAAATAATGCAAAAGGTCGGAATCAGCCACGAAGAAATCAAAAAATCTATACACTCTCAAGTGCTTACAGTTTTCTTCTTGCCACTAATCGTAGCCGGTATCCATATAGCATTTGCATTCCCATTTATAACTAGATTGCTCGCTATATTGAACCTTACAAACGTGAAGCTATTTGCGATGGCAACAGTCGGCGGATTCTTGTTATTCTCAGTATTCTATGCTGTAGTTTATAGAATCACGGCTAGAAGCTATTATAAAATAGTCAGCTAATACTAAAATCTGTTAACACTATCCAACTCAATATATATTTATTCCAAATAACTCTTAGGTAACTCTATTTTATCTAGGAGTTATTTTTTACAATAAAAAACTTCCCCACCAAATAATTATATATTTGATGAGAAAGTTTTTTTAACTATTTTAATAATTCATCTAATACTTCTTGTATTTCATCTTCACATCCACCACATATAGTACCTGCTTCTGTAGCTTCTTTAATATCGTCTACAGTTTTAGCACCTTCTTTTACAGCGTTTTTTATGTCTTCGTAACTTACATTCATGCAATTGCATATTATTCTATCTTCCATTTTTTCCTCCTGATGTCTATTATGTTTATTTTTATGTCTTATTATTAAAGTCACGAAAATATTATACCCTTATATTTTTTAATTAAACATATTTTTTATAACATATTTATAATTCCTAGATGCTCAATTAATATTTTACAACCTAATAGAATAAGTATAATTCCTCCTGTTATTTCAGCTTTTGACTTGTATTTTAGTCCAAATACATTTCCTATTTTCACACCTACAGCTGAAAAACTAAATGTAACAATTCCTATAAAGCATATAGCAGGTATTATATTTACATCTAAAAAAGCAAATGTAACTCCCATAGCTAATGCATCTATACTTGTCGCTATTGCAAGTAAAAACATTGTTTTAACGCCTAAAATTTCTTTTATATTATCTTCAATACAGCTTTGAGTTATTGCTACACCATTATCAGATTCAACTGTTGCTTGATTTTCCTCCTCATCCTCTGATAAAGCCTCCCTTATCATATTTGCTCCAATCAAAACAAGCAATCCAAATGCTATCCAATGGTCGATGCTCACTATATATACTCTAAAATTAACACCTAGTAAATATCCTATTAAAGGCATTAACGCTTGAAAAAATCCAAACCATAAACCGACAATGCCAGCTGATTTTAGATTTATTTTTGGTAGAGCAAGCCCCTTGCAAATTGATACAGCAAATGCATCCATAGATAGGCCTACGGCCAAGATAAAAAGTTCTAATAATCCCATTTTTCTCCTCCTTAAAAATAAAAAAGACTCACAGATAATAACATATCTAAAATACTCAAATTTTAAACATATTATTATCTATGAGTCTCGTTTTTTAATGTAATACCGGATTTTACAATCATTATGTCGACATTACAACGGCTCCGCCGCAAACTACTCCCTCATAGGAGCTATTCAATTTTCAAAATCCAATTTAAAATTACTATAGAATCAATTAATTATAAAATACCTAAAATTAAATTGTCAATTATTCTTTTATAAATACATAATTATCCTTCTGAGATCTAGCCTCACTGTATTTATAACCCATACTATTAAATTTTTTTAATTCTTCTAAACTAGTAATATTATTTTCCGCTAAGTATTTTACCATCTGGCCTCTAGCCATCTTTACAATCGTTCCCTTTTC
>NZ_JBJDXL010000291.1:2496-3877 GCF_051866655.1 Intestinibacter sp. | reverse complement strand
AAAATGTCTAAAATAGCTAAAAAATTAACCGACTTAATAGGAAATACACCTTTACTTGAACTTGAAGCTTATGGAAAAGAAAATAAATTAGAGGCAAATTTAATAGCAAAAGTTGAATACTTCAACCCCATTGGAAGTGTAAAAGACAGAGTTGCAAATGCAATGATAGAAACTGCTATTAAAGAAGGAAAAATAAATAAGGATACAGTAATAATCGAGCCTACTAGTGGTAATACAGGTATAGGATTAGCATTTGTTACTGCTACAAAAGGATTACATTTAATACTAACTATGCCAGAAACAATGAGTATAGAAAGAAGAAGAATAGTTGCTGCATTAGGTGCTGAAGTAGTATTGACACCAGGTGCAGATGGTATGAAGGGTGCAATTGCTAAGGCAGAAGCATTAAAAGAAGAATATGGAAATGCATTTATTCCACAACAATTTGAAAACGAAGCTAACCCTAAAATACATTTTGAAACTACAGGTCCAGAAATATGGAGAGATACAGATGGAAAGGTAGATATATTCGTAGCTGGTGTAGGAACTGGTGGTACAGTTACAGGTATAGGAAAATACATAAAATCACAAAATCCTAATGCAAAAATAGTTGCAGTAGAACCTGCTACGTCTGCTGTACTTTCAGGTAATCAACCAGGACCACATAAAATACAAGGTATAGGTGCAGGATTTGTGCCTAAAGTATTAGATTTAGATGTAGTAGATGAAATATTCCCTGTTGAAAACGAAGACGCATTTAATGCTTCAAGAGCAGTCGCAAAAACAGAAGGTTTATTAGTTGGTATATCAGCTGGTGCATCAATACATGCAGCAACAGAGCTAGCTAAAAGACCTGAAAATAAAGGTAAAAATATAGTTGTTTTATTACCAGATACAGGTGAAAGATATTTATCAACTGCTTTATTTGAATAAAAATAATTTTCCCAAACAAGATAACAATAACAATTCGAAATAGATATCCCTTAGTTAATATATAAATATTAAGCATAATAAATCCAAAAAACTGAGCAATGATCTTTGTATAAAGGTCATGCTCAGTTTTTTATTTAAAATGGTTTTATAATTTGAAGTAATTAACTTGGTAATCTGTTAATTCGTTGTCACATTCAGCACAGTGATATGATTTTTTAGCTGTTATGAAGCTATTAGAATCATTGTCATATTCTGTTTTTACTTTTGTAACTATACCAGTTGAAGTTAGGTCTTTACCGCATTTTTTACAATTTTGTACAGTACATATATTTTCTAAGAATGCAGGATTTAATTGTTCTATAGTATAGCCACATTTACAGCATGTTACAGAATTCACTTGTTCCTTAGATATAGGTTTTACACCTTTGTCTTCCTTTGAGTATTTATA
>NZ_JBJDXL010000291.1:0-2396 GCF_051866655.1 Intestinibacter sp. | reverse complement strand
CTTACATTTTTTATGAAGCTTTCTAGATTATCTTCTACATTAGCATAATCTTCTTCCTTTTGAGGATCGTAATTTAATAAATAGTCTTGTATATCCTTTGCACCGAATTGAATAGCTGCCTCTAAAATATGATCTTTTATAGTTGGAAATTGAGTGTTTTTAGAAGGACTATTCAAATCTACAATATTATTACTTACAATAAATTGAACTATTGATAGATAGTCGTATTTAGTTGCAAAGAAAAGCACCATTTCATCTAGCTGATTATCGGCAATTTTATCTGCAAAATCAACGAATATTTCTGGAGAATCTAAGTAAACCTTTCTCTCTAATTCTTTTAAATCCTTAATTATTTCTATCATATTAATAAACATAATTGACCTCCTCGATTAAATTCTATAAATCATTTTGATATAGATTTACGCTTGTATCAAGAGAATATATTATATCCTTTCTCTCTACTATAATTTTAGTAGTTTTTGATAAAATTTCGTCTTGATTAATGTGAAGTAGAAGCTCTTTAGTAGGATTTATAGCAATTGGATTACCAACCCTTCTGAGCATGTTGATATCTCCATTTGTATCTCCATAGGCATATGATTTTTCTAAGTCTATATCGTATTTTTCGATTAAACCATCTATCGCCTTGTTTTTGCTTTCTGAATCCCACATAGGTATTACCTTACCCGTAAATTTGTCATTTTCAAATACATATTCACTACCACGATAGTCTGTGACATTGTATTTTTCGGCCATTTTTTTTACTAGAAAATCAGGACTTCCTGATATAAATATAACCTTATGGCCGTTTTTAAGATGCCATTTTATTCTAGAGCGGGTATAAGTATAAACTCTTTCGGCTTTTAATTTTATAACTTGGTCTGCTGCAAAATCTATTGCCGACTTATCTAGTCCTATTAAAGACTCGACATATAGATCACATAGATTTAGTAGATAATCGTCGTAATTTCCTTGTCTTTTATCCCAAATGTTAAAAATATCTCTAGTATTGTCTACCCATGCTTTTTCATCAATCACTTCATATTTAATTAATTTTTTAAAATGCTCAATCATAAGAGAATCTCTGTAGATTGTTCCGTCGATATCAAAAAAGGCTGCTGCGTTTTTCATCAAGATCACCCCTAATTTATGCTTTCTTATATTATATTATATTTTCGGTAAATAATATACTAAGACTATGAAATATAGCATAAATCGTATATGATATTTATATTATACTTAAAAAACAATTAATAATACGAGCGAGCGATATATTAGGAAAATATAATAGATAAGAGAGGAATAAACTATATGGATTTTGAATATGCAAAAATAACTAGATCTAGACTGATGGGAAGCATGGGTCTTATTATAAAGCACAGTGATGGCGAAAATGAGGTATTTGAATATTTTTTATTAGATTGCGAAGGCTTGGGATTTTGTGATTATGTTAGATTAGAAAATCCTACTAAGGAAGAATCATATATGGAAGAGGAAAGGCTGATGGGAGGCTTAGGTGAAGATAGAGTGTTTATATCTGAGGATAGAGCTTTATTTTTAGTCAAATATTTTGGTAGCAAAAATATAGAATATGAAAAGCCACTTCCAGAAGGTGAAGAATATTATATGGATATTATTAAAAATTATAAAACTGATTTGACTATGGAGGATATGTTTCCGGTTATTTGTAGAAGGATAACTAGTGAAATTGAGTTTATAAACTTTATGACTATGCGATTTATAGCTTGGGATAGAGAGGCATTGAGATATTTTTGTGAAAATCAAGAAACTGCATATATGCATATCACAAATATCAATGGAACTCTTTTGAAAAATACTGTTTATGAAAAAGGCGACGGAAAATATATAAGCAAGGCTATTTATGAAGATAACGACGGATACTATGTATGTAAAATCGCTTTTAATATAAAGAAGATTGACGATGATTATAAGGTGAAATCTATATTCGTTGCAGATAAGCAGTCTATTTATGATTTTCAAGTATTCGATGAAATATCAAAAAATGAGTTTGTAGATATTTATGATTTAAAAAAATACGATGAATTTATAGATAGATTTTATAGAGATAATCCTTTTATGCTAAAGAGTAAGCTAGATGACGGAATGTTTTTTACTAGATTTAATTTTAATAATGACCATGTAAAAGAAAAAGTATATGTTATAAATAATGATTTAAAAGCGATTTACTATGTAATGAAGGATAAGTTTTATGTTGGGACTTATTCAAAAAGAGATAGAGATTATATAAATAAGTTGTTGCTTGCAAATTACAATGAGTATATAGAATTTGATGAGGCTATGTGCTTTGAACAAAATGTATTATACGATTTTGCAGAGTCTGGTTGTGATGATTTTAATTATTTTATAGAAGATTA
>NZ_JBJDXL010000290.1:0-3883 GCF_051866655.1 Intestinibacter sp. | reverse complement strand
ACCTCGATCTGATTGGATATCATCAATACTGGAACTACGCTGAGAAAAAAGGCTACTCAGGAACTGCAATTTTTACAAAGCAGGAGCCACTATCTGTAAATTATGGAATACAAATAGAAGAACACGATAAAGAGGGAAGAGTTATAACATTGGAATTTGAAAAGTTTTATTTTGTAACTGTCTACACTCCTAATTCTCAAAGTGAGCTAAAGAGACTAGATTACAGAATGAAATGGGAGGATGATTTTAGAGATTATCTATCTAATTTAAATAGCAAAAAGCCAGTTATACTTTGTGGTGATTTAAATGTGGCTCATAAGGAAATAGATTTAAAAAATCCTAAGACAAATAGAAAAAATGCTGGTTTTACAGATCAAGAGAGAGGTAAATTCACTGAGCTATTAGAAAGTGGATTTATAGATACATATAGATATTTTAATCCAGACAAAGAGGGAGTATACTCTTGGTGGTCTTATAGATTTAAGGCTAGGGAAAAAAATGCTGGATGGAGAATAGATTATTTCTGTGCATCAAAGGCCCTAGAAAAAAATCTAATAAGTGCAGATATACATACAGAAGTGCTTGGTTCAGATCACTGTCCTATAGAGCTAGTAGTTGAAATATAATTAGGGCTAAAAAATAGCTGTTATATATTTAATATTTATATATCAGCTATTTTTTTAGTGTAAAATATTCGAACTAATTATTGTTTTTATCATTTTTTGGATTTAATAGAAACTTATTTTTTCTGCCCATATTATAGGCTGCGTGTATTAATTTTTTATCCTCTTTAGTTAAATCTCTTTTTAATATAGATCTGCATTCAGCAAATAATTTATCGTAATCGATTTTTAGTTTTTGCTTTTCCTTTTTAGAGAGATTGTAGGTATAGGTTTCTGCTTTGATGCTTTTATTGTTGATCTTTTGAAAGACAAGTGCTGTGTAGTAAGCATCGTTTAAAGCATTGTGATATTTTTTATCTTGTTCCAATTCTAGTATTGAAATTGCGTTTTGTAATCCAATACATTTACCTACAGGGTTGTTAAAAAAATTAGAAGCATGCTGTTGAATATTAATATATTTAACTGGAATTTTTTCAGAAGATAAATTGTAAAAAATTATATTTCTATATAGCTCCTTTAAGTCATTTGTTCCCCAAGTGCCGAATATAGCGTTTTTAGAATCAATAAACTTTAAAAATTGTTCGTAAACATCTGTGAAACTAGGGGCATTTTTAAGGTCGCTATTTGTAATACCGGTCATTTTTTTTACAAAAGGATGTATATCCTTGTATATTTGTGATTTTATATAACTTGAAAATGTATCTATTATATTTAGTTCGGAATCTAGTTTAATGGCTCCGATTTGTATTATTTCAAATGGACATTTGGCATTTGAAACAGTTTTATTGTTAACCCTATCAAAACCTTGGTTAAATTCTAAATCAAAAATTATATAATTCATAATAAGTTCTCTCCTAATTTCTGTATAATTGTACAATATATTAATTATATCATTAAATTGATAAAAAATATGCGTTTACAATTAATATATGATAAATTTAATTATTTTAAATATGCAAAATAAAATAAGTAAAAAATGTTGCACATTTTTACAAAATTATATATAATAAGAAAAGAAAAATACGAATAAAAAACGAAAAATTAAGTCTATAATACGGATTTATAAGATATAGGGGGATTATTTTTATATGAAACAACAAATTCACGTAATAGATAAGAGAAAAGTTAGCAATGAAGAATTAAAACAAATATTATTAGACAATCCTAATATTAAATTTTTATCTCTTATGGGTGTAGACCTTGGAGGTAATGCAACTGACGAAAAAATACCAATAAGCTTATTATTAGATGATGTTGACGACTTTTTAAAATCAGCAATACAAACTGATGGATCTAGTGTTGAATTACATAATATAGCAACTTTAAATAACGCAAAGGTAGACTTAATGCCTGACCAAGACTGCAAATGGTATGTTGATTATAATTTAGAAAATATAGATAAAGAAACAGGACTTCCTGTAGGAACTCTTAAAATACCAGCTCTTTTAATACACGACAATAAGAGAGTAGGTTCAAGAGGGATACTTAGAAAAGCACAATCAAACTTTAAAAAATCATTAATAGAAATATTTACTGAATGCCCACAAATAATAAATAGTATAGGCATAGACAGTGTAAATGATATAGAAGATATAGTTTTAACTGCTGCTACAGAATTAGAGTTCTGGGTAAATACTCCAGAAGATAAAGCAGACTTAGAACAATTAGCAGTTTCTCAAAGCTTAAAGGAACAATACTGGAAGAGAACTCACGGAATAATAAGAACTTGCTTAGAACAATCTCTAGAAAAATTAGAACAAATGGGAATATCACCAGAAATGGCACATAAAGAAGTCGGTGGAATATCTAGCTCTATAAATAGAGATGGTAAAACTAAACATGCTATGGAACAACTTGAAATATCTTGGAAATTCGACAGCCCAATACAAGCTGCTGATAACGAAATAGCAGTTAGAGAAGCTGTTGAAGATATATTTACAATGAATGGTCTTGAAGTTACATTCAAAGCTAAACCAATCCAAGGAGTTGCAGGTAGTGGTGGGCATACTCACTTTGGTGTAAGCTTAATACTTAAAGATGGTACTTTCAAAAATTTATTCGCTCCACTAGATATGACAAAAGATTACTTAAGTGAAGCTGGATATGGTGCTTTAATGGGACTTTTAAAGAATTACGAGGTTATAAATCCTATAGTAACTAACAGTATAGATGGATTTGAAAGATTAGTACCAGGATTTGAAGCTCCAGTTTGTATAGTTACTTCACTAGGACATACTTATGAAACACCATCAAGAAATAGATCTGTACTTGTAGGTCTTATAAGAGATGCCAAAAAACCTAAATCACTTAGATTTGAGCTTAGATCTCCAAACCCACTTTCAAATACTTACCTTGTAATGGCAGCATGCTATCAAGCAATGCTAGATGGTATAAAATTTGTAGCTAAGAGCGGCTTAGATACTAAGGCTTTAGAAAAAGAATTATCTAAAGATATCGGTGAAGAAGCTCTATACTTAGAAAAAGATAGAAAATACAGAGATGAAAACAACGTATTTGAATATTATACTGATGAAGAAAGAAACGAAAGATTTGGTATACCACCAGCAACAGTATATGAAAACATGTTAAATCTTACTAAAAACGAAGATAAGCTAGAATGCTTAAAGGATGGAAATGTATTTACTGACAGTATAATAGATTCATTTAAATACGGTTCACTTAATAAATGGAAAAAAGAATTAAGACATAGAATTATACACGACGATATAGAAGTATTAAGAGGATATGTAAAATTACACAGCAAAGAAAATATGGATGCTCTAGATGAAGTTAACTGGAATAAAATTTCTGATATTAAATTCAATATAATGAAGGATACTTTAACTAGAAAATCACTATTTACAAGAATAAATGAAGCTATAGATAAAAAGGATTATGAAAAAGTTTCTGAATTACAATTAGAGCTTAGCAAAGAAATGAAAGAAATAAGAGAGTTATATTCTCACTATAAAAAGAATATTTACTAGAATATGAAAAGGAGTTGTTACATGGGCTAGATTAATTGCCAGGGTAACAACTTCTTTTTTGTTTAATGATAAATGAATAAATGAAAAGCTATAAAAAATATTATTATATAAGACGAAATTTTCCTCAAATAATCGTAGCTAGGTTTAGGTATTATATTGAAGTTAAATGTAATTACAGTCGATAATAGCAATAATCCTAGAATATCAAAGCTAAAAAAATTTACATTTATAAAAAAACAGGATATATGGATTAAAAAAGATATAAAACAAATA
>NZ_JBJDXL010000289.1:0-17689 GCF_051866655.1 Intestinibacter sp. | reverse complement strand
AGAAAAGGTTTCTATGAAAAAAAACAAAAAAAAATTTATATAATTAACAATAATATTGTATACAATTCCTTAATTTTAGTTTACAATATATATAGAAATAAATGGTACGAAAATATTTAAAAGGAGGGGGATTCCTATTAATTATTTAGATATAATAAAAAGGGAAAATATAGACAGCTTTAAAAGTGGGAATGCTTTAGATAGTTATAAGTATATGGGAAACCACAAAGCTGAGTATAATGGAGAACAAGGGATATCTTTCATGGTATGGGCTCCTAATGCAAGAGAAGTTCAATTAGTTGGAGACTTTAATAAATGGGATGGAAGTTCTCATAAGTTAGAAAATTTATATAACACAGGTGTTTGGTCTATTTTCACAACTGACTTATCACAAGGGGATATTTATAAGTACAACGTAGTAGGATGTGATGGAGTTAGTAGACTTAAATCAGACCCATATGGAACTTATGCAGAATTAAGACCTGAAACTGCTTCAAAGGTTTTTGAATTAGAAAGCTTTGATTGGAGCGATCAAGAATACATAGAAGAAAAGAATAAGAAAGTAGTCTTTGAAGAGCCTATGAATATTTATGAGGTTCACCTAGGTTCTTGGAAGAGAAAATGGGATGGTGGCTTCTTCAATTACGAAGAATTATATGAAATGCTAGAGTATTGTAAAGATATGGGATATACACATATCGAATTAATGCCTATTACAGAATATCCACTAGATATGAGTTGGGGATACCAAACAATAGGTTACTATGCTACAACTAGCAGATATGGAACACCAACAGAATTTAAAGCATTTGTAGATAAGGCTCATGAATTAGGTCTTGGAGTTATCCTAGATTTTGCATATAGCCATTTCTGCAAGGACATACATGGACTTTATAGATTTGACGGTTCTCCACAATTTGAGTATTCAAATCCTTTAAAAGCAGAAAATTTAGGATGGGGAACAGCACATTTTGATTTAGGTAAACCAGAAGTAAATAGTTTCTTACTTTCAAATGCTATATATTGGTTTAAGGAATACCACATAGATGGTATAAGAGTAGATGCTGTAAGTAGTATGCTTTATCTTGATTATGACATCGGTGATTGGGAACCAAACCAATACGGCGGAAGAGAAAATATAGAAGGTATAAACTTCTTGAGAAGATTAAACGAAGTTGTTTATGCAAATATCAAAAATCCTATTTTAGTAGCAGAAGAATCTACTGCATGGCCTATGGTGACATCACCTACATACAAAGGCGGTTTAGGATTTTCATATAAATGGAATATGGGATGGATGAACGATACATTAAAATATATGGAAATGGACCCTATTTATAGAAAATATCATCACGATTTAATAACATTTTCATTTATGTACGCTTTCTCAGAAAACTTCATACTTCCACTATCACATGATGAAGTGGTACACGGCAAAAAATCTTTAGTAGATAAAATGTCAGGGGATGTATGGCAAAGATTTGCGAGTTTAAGATTACTATATGCTTATTACATGATACATCCAGGTAAGAAGCTATTATTTATGGGATCTGAATTTGCACAAGGGTTAGAATGGAGATATGATTATGGACTAGAATGGCAATTGCTAGAAAGAGAGCAACATTCTAAGATGAAAGATTATGTAAGAGATTTAAACTATTTATATAAAGATCAAAAAGCTTTATATGAATTAGATAATACATATAAGGGATTCGATTTCATAGATCCTAACAACAAGGATCAAAGTATTGTTACTTTAATGAGATTGAGTAAGGATCCAAAGGACTTTATAATAGCTGTTTTAAATTTCACTCCAAATGTTTACTATGATTACAAAGTAGGAGTTCCTTATCAAGGTGTTTACGAAGAAATTTTAAATAGTGATAATGAAAAATACTATGGATCAAATCAAACTATGGAAAATGCTGAATTATTCTCTCAAGATGAAAACTGGCATAATAAACCATATCACATAAGAATAAAGGTTCCACCACTAGGTGCAAGCTTTATAAAATTAAAAAGGGAATATGAAAAAGTAGAAATAGTTGAAGAAGAAAAAATAGAAATAGCAGAAGTAGTAGAAAAAGAAGAAAAGAAAGCTGCTAATAAAAATATAAGAAATAAATCAAAAAAAAGTAAAAAGACAAATAAAAAAAATAAAAAATCAACTAGAAATAAAAAGCATAATCAAAATTAAAAAAATGTACTATAATTTATAAAAAGGGCAACTAGGTGAAAGCAAAATTTTAATAAAAAATTATAAATGATAATAATTTTATTTTAAATAAATTTATTAATAACTTTAAAATATAAAAATATAGTTAAACTATATGAAAGGGGATACACAATGAAAAAAGAAATGCTAGCTATGATTTTAGCAGGGGGACAAGGCTCAAGATTAGGAGTATTCACAAAAAGAATCGCAAAACCAGCAGTATCATTTGGAGGAAAATATAGAATAATAGACTTCGTTCTAAGTAACTGCTCTAACTCAGGAATAGATACAGTTGGTGTATTAACTCAATACAAACCACAATTATTAAATTCACATATAGGAATGGGAGACCATTGGGATTTAGACAGAGTTAACGGTGGAGTAACTATACTTCAACCATATATGAATGAAAAAGAAGGTCATTGGTTTAATGGTACAGCCAATGCAATAAAGAAAAATATGGACTTTATAGATGATTATGACCCAGAATATGTTTTAATCTTATCTGGTGACCATATATACAAGATGGACTACAGCAAAATGCTAGATTTCCACAAGGAAAAACAAGCTAAAGCAACAATAGCAGTAATAGAAGTTCCATGGGATGAAGCAAGTAGATTTGGAATTATGAACACAAATGAAGATGGAAGTATCTATGAATTTGAAGAAAAACCAAAAGAACCAAAAAGTAATTTAGCCTCTATGGGTATTTACATATTTGACTGGAAAACTTTAAGAGCATACTTCAAAAGAGCAGATGAAACTGGAGAATGCTTAGACGATTTCGGACACAATGTAATACCAACTATGTTAGAAGAAGGACAATCAATGTTTGCATATCCATTCAAAGGATACTGGAGAGACGTTGGTACTATACAAAGCTTATGGGAAGCAAACATGGACTTAATAAACGATCCAAAAGCAGTAGATTTAAATGATCCACAATGGAGAATCTACACAAATACAGGAGATATGCCACCACAATACGTAGGACCAAAAGCATCAATTAAAAAATCATTAATCGCCGATGGTTGTAGAGTTTACGGAACTGTAAAAAATACAGTATTATCTCATAGAGTACAAATAGGAGAAGGATCAGTTGTAGAAGATTCTGTAATAATGCCTAACGTAAAAATAGGTAAAAATGTAGTTATCGAAAAAGCTATGATAGCAGAAGGTGCAGTTATAGAAGATAATGCAGTAATAAAAGACGAAAACGGTGAAATAAGCGTAGTATCAGAATTTGAAACTGTAAAAGCGTAATTAAGTAGAACATAAGTAAATATAACATAGGTAAATAGGGGGAAAAAATTATGAAAAATGAATGCATGGGCTTAATAAACTTAGATAACATACAAAATCCATCTGTAAATGTATTATCAGATCACAGACCAGTAGCTACTATACCAATAGCTGGTAGATATAGATTAATAGATTTTACTTTATCAAACATGGTTAATTCAGGAATGACTAATGTAGGTATATATGCAAGAGAAGCTTATAGATCTTTAACTGACCATCTAGGAAGTGGTAAAGACTGGGATTTAAGTAGAAAAAAAGGTGGGCTATATGTATTAAGTCCAGAAAACACAAAAAATAACAATAATTATGGTTATAGAAAAGGTGACATATATACTATATTAGCTAACATAGATTATATAGAAAAAAGTCCTGAAGAATATATTATAGTAGCACCATCATATATGATATGTACAATTGATTATAATGATTTATTAAAATATCACAAAGAATCAAACAACGATATAACAATAGTGTACAAACGCATTGACAATGCAAACAAAGATTTTAAAAATTGTAACACTTTAAATATAGATAAAGATAGAAGAGTAAAAAATGTAGGTAACAACTTAAATACTTTCCCAAGTGCAAATATATGCATGGATACTTTTATAATGAGACGTACAGATTTTATAGAATGCATATACAGCATAGCTAGCATGGGAACTTATTCATACATTGAAGACTATATAATAAACCAATTAGACAATATACAAGTAGGTGCATATAAATACGAAGGATACTTAAAATGCATAAATTCATTAAAGAGCTATTATGAAGCTAGTAAAGAATTCTTAACAGAAGAAGTATCTAAAGAAGTTTTCAGATCAAACAGAAAAATATTTACTAAAGATAAATCACAAGCACCAACTATATATGGAGAAGATGCTGAAGTTAAAGGTTCATTTGTAGCAACTGGTTGTCAAATAAACGGTATAGTTGAAGATTCTACTTTATTCAGAAAAGTAAACATAGGTAAAGGCGCAGTTGTTAGAAATTGTGTAATAATGCAAAGCTGTAAAATCGGTGAAAATGTAGTATTAGAAAATGTAATACTAGACAAAAATGTAACTATAACTTCAGGCAAGGAATTAAAAGGAGATAAAGATTACCCAATGGTAATTGAAAAAAATCAAACAGTTTAGACGTAAAATAAGGGGGTAGAAAGAATGAAAGTCCTTTATGTAACAGCAGAATGTTGGCCTTTTGCAAAAACAGGAGGATTAGGTGATGTTGCTTATGCGTTACCTAAAGCATTAAAAAAAGAAGGGGTAGATGTTAGAGTAATAATGCCTAAATACTCAACAATACCTACATATTTAAAAGATCAACTAAAAAAAGTAGGTGAATTCAGTGTTGATGTATCATGGAGAAGTCAATACTGTGGTTTAGAAAAAATGGAATTAGATGGAGTAACATTTTACTTCGTAGACAACGAATACTACTTTAAAAGAGATGGAGCAGAAAGTATATACGGTCATGGAGATGATGCAGAAAGATTTATATTCTTTACAAATGCTGTATTAAAATCTATTGATAAATTAGGTTTCTACCCTGATGTAATCAATATAAGTGATTGGCATACAGGAATGTTGCCATTATTCTTAAAAGAAAAATATTCTCATTTACCAAAATACAAAAATATAAAAACTATGTATACTATACATAATTTACAATATCAAGGTATATTTGGAAGAGAAATACTTGGAAACGTATTAGATATAGATTTTAAACACTTCAACAACGGAGATATAGAATACCATGGAAATATAAACTTTATGAAAGCAGGTATAAATTTTGCTGATAAAGTATCTACAGTAAGTCCATCATATGCTGAAGAAATAAAAACAGAATTCTATGGAAATGGATTAGATGGATTAATAAGAGCTAATTCAAATAAATTAGTAGGAATACTAAATGGATTAGACTACGATATAAATAATCCAAAAACAGATAAGAATTTATTTGCAAACTACGATGTAAATTCAATCGATAAAAAAGTTAAAAATAAACTTGAATTACAAAAACTTTTAAAACTAGATGTAGATCCAGATATACCTATGGTTGGAATTGTATCAAGATTAGTTTCACAAAAAGGTTTAGATTTAATCGACTTTATGATGCCAGAAATAGTGAATGAAAAACTACAATTAGTAGTATTAGGAACTGGTGATAATCAATATCAAGCAATGTTCCATTATTATGATTCACACTATCCTAATAAGGTATCAGCTAACATAACTTTTGACAGCTCATTAGCTCAAAAAATTTATGCAGCAAGTGATATATTCTTAATGCCTTCTCTATTTGAACCTTGTGGAATAGGTCAAATGATAGCTATGAGATATGGTACATTACCAATAGTAAGAGAAACTGGAGGATTAAAGGATACAGTAACTCCTTACAACCAATACACTAAAGAAGGTAATGGATTTAGCTTTGCAAATTACAATGCTCATGAAATGTTCTTTACATTACAAAGAGCTATAAAGCTATATGAAGAAGACAGAGAAACTTGGAATAAATTAGTTGAAAATGCTATGAATACAGATAACAGCTGGAGCAAATCAGCTAAAGAATATATAGAAACATATAAAAATTTATAAGAAAAGTTTAATTTGAAAATTATTAAAATATAGAGTTTAAGCATATTGTGGAAATTATGTTTGTCGATAGTTTTTCGATGAATATAATTTCCTATATGTTTATATTATAGAAAAGGGATATTTTAAAATAGTAAGGGAGATGGCTTATGATCACAATTAGCAAGAAAAAATTTAAACAGGCCTTTAAAAGCAAAATGTACAGTCTATATGCCCAACCTATTGAAGAAGCAAGTAAGGATGAAATTTTTAGGGTATTATGTTGTGTTATAAAAGATTTTATAGCTAAAGAATGGGTTGGAACTAGAATTGACAAAGAAAAAGCTGTTTTTTATTTTTCAATGGAATTCTTAATAGGAAGACAATTACAATCTAATTTACTAAATTTAGATGTCGAAAAGGAAATCGAACAGGGGCTAAAGGAATTAGGAATCGACTTAAATGAAATAATAGAAACAGAACCAGATCCAGGTCTTGGAAATGGTGGATTAGGAAGACTTGCAGCATGCTTTTTAGATTCAATGGCATCAGTTGGAATTAGTGGTCATGGATATGGAATAAGATATAAATACGGTTTATTTGAACAAAAATTTGTAAACGGAAGTCAAATTGAACTACCTGATAACTGGCTAAAAAATAGTCAATATCCTTGGGAAACTGTAAGACCTAATAGAGCAGTTGTAGTTAAATTTGAAGGAGACGCTTACTTAAGAGAAAAAGAAGACGGGAACTTAGAAGTAGTTCATACAAATTATATACCTGTTATGGCAATGCCATATGATATACCTGTAATAGGATATGAAAATGAATGTATAAACACTCTTAGATTATGGAAGAGTGAAGTTTTAAATAGAGAGTTTGCAGAAGTTTCTAAAAATGCTAGAAATCAAAATGGAAGCTATGAAGATGCATTAAAATATAAATATTATGCTGAAGAAATATCTCAAGTTCTATATCCAAATGATACAAACTATGCAGGTAGACTGCTTAGATTAAAACAAGAATATTTCTTCGTAAGTGCAGGATTACAAGATATAATAAGAAAATGCAAGAAAAATAAAGTAAGTATGAGAGATCTACCTAAAAAGGTAGCAATCCATATAAACGATACTCATCCAACTTTATGTATTCCAGAATTGATGAGAATACGTTTAGATGAAGAAGGATTTTCTTGGGATGAAGCATGGGATATAACTACTAAGGTTATGTCTTATACAAACCATACAATATTATCTGAGGCATTAGAAAAATGGCCAGTTGATATGGTTAAACAATTATTACCAAGAATTTATATGATAATAGAAGAAATAGATAGAAGATATGTTGATTATTTAGAAAATAAATACCACAATCAAGATAAAGTAAATAGTATGAGAATTATACATAATGGAGAAGTTAGAATGGCTCATTTATGTATAAGAGGTAGCCACAGCGTAAATGGTGTTGCTAAGCTTCATACTGAAATTCTTAAAAATGAAGAATTACACGACTTCTATGAAGATGAACCATATAAATTTAACAATAAAACAAATGGTATAGCTCATAGAAGATGGCTTATGAGTTGTAATAAGGAGCTTTCTGATTTAATAACTTCATTAATTGGAGACGATTGGAAAAAGGATACTGCAAAATTAAAAGACCTAGAAAAATATCTAGATGATAAAGATGTATTAGATAAGGTAGGTCAAATTAAATACAATAACAAAGTTAAGCTTGCAGATTATGTTTATAAAAAACAAGGTATAGAGCTTAATCCAAACTCAATATTCGATGTTCAAATAAAGAGATTACATGCATATAAGAGACAATTATTAAATATACTTCATATACTTTACTTATATCATGAAATACTAGATAATCCAGAATTTGAAATGGAACCACGTACATTTATCTTCGGTGCTAAAGCAGCTCCAGGATATTATTTAGCAAAATGTATAATCAAGCTTATAAACAGCGCTGCAGACTTAATCAACAACGATGAGAGAGTTAAAGGTATGATCAAGATAGTATTTATAGAAAACTACGGTGTATCAATCGCCGAAAAAATCATACCAGCTGCAGATGTAAGTGAACAAATATCTACAACTACTAAAGAAGCATCAGGAACTGGTAACATGAAGCTTATGATGAATGGTGCTATAACAATGGCGACTATGGATGGAGCCAATGTAGAAATTTCTGAGCAAGTCGGCGAAGAAAATATGTTTATATTTGGTCTAAAAGCAGAACAAGTTTTAGATTACAATAAATACGGTGGTTATTCTTCTAGAGATTTATATCATAGTGATAGAAAAATCAAGAGAGTAGTAGATGATTTAGTTAATGGCTTCATACCTGGATTAGGTAAGGAAGGAATTTCAATATACGATTCTCTAATAACTCACAATGATGAATATTTTGTACTTAGAGATTTTGATTCTTATATTGAAGCTCAAAATAATTTACAAGAGCTTTATAAAAATAAAGACCTTTGGAATAAAATGTCATTGAAAAATACAGCATGTTCAGGTTTCTTCTCAAGTGATAGAACTATAGAAGAATACATAAATGATATTTGGTTTAAAGAGGGTGCAAAATAATATGGCAAATGTTATAAAATATAATTCATGGGATACAAGCTTTAAGGCTCCATTTGGAGCTTTAAAGACTTGTGAAAAGGCAACTATAAAGGTTGAAGCTAGTAAGTTTGATATATACAGTATAAAATTAATAATCGAAAAAGAAGATGAAAATCTAAATCCTGTATTAGTAAGAGAATTAGAATTAGAACTAAGCGAGGACTTGGGAGATATAAAAAAATATTCAGCAGAAATTCTTCCTCTAGAAGAGCCTGCAGTTTATTATTACTTCTTTAAAGTAAGTTTAAATTTACATGGCGAAGATAAGACATTATTCTATGGAAAAGACAACAATAATGGAATGATCTGTGAATATGATTCAAAATATATAAATAAATATCAATTAACTGTATATGAAGATTACAAGGTGCCATCTTGGTTTAAAGAAGGTGTTTTATACCATGTATTTGTAGACAGATTTAACAATGGAAACAGAAATGGAAAAGTAGATGGTATAAAGAAAAATTCTTTCTTATATGGAAATTGGGATGATGACCCAATGTACATAAAAAAACAAAATGGAGACATCGCTAGATGGGATTTCTACGGTGGTAATCTTAAAGGAATAATAAATAAATTGGGATATCTAAAAAAATTAGGTGTTACAGTTATATATTTAAGTCCAGTATTTGAGGCAGCAAGTAACCACAAATACGATACAGGAAATTATAAAAAAATAGATCCTATGTTTGGCGATGAAAAAACATTTAAGGAATTAATAGACAAAGCAGCAGAAAAAGGTATGTCTATAGTTCTTGATGGAGTATTTAGCCATGTCGGAGAAGATAGTATTTACTTCAATAAATATAATCATTACGACAGTGTAGGCGCTTATCAATCTGAAGAATCACCTTATAGATCATGGTTTAACTTTGGAGAAAATAAAGACGACTACCAAGCTTGGTGGGGAATAAAAGCCCTACCTAACACTAATGAATTAGAGCCTTCATTTATGGACTACATTATATACGACGAAGATAGTGTAGTAAATAAATGGATGAAAATGGGAGTAAAAGGATGGAGACTAGATGTAGTCGACGAGCTTCCTACTAAATTTGTAAAAGAATTAAAGAAGGAAGTTAGAAAAAACGACGATGAATCTATACTAATAGGCGAAGTTTGGGAGGATGCTTCTAATAAAATAAGTTATTCAGAAAGAAGAACTTATCTATTAGGAGACCAACTAGACAGTGTTTTAGGATATCCATTTAGAGATAATTTAGTTTCTTTCTTAAATGGAGAAATAGCTTCTTGGCAATTAAATGATTTCTTTATGACAATAAAGGAAAATTATCCTGAAGAAGCATTTAGATCTAACTTAAACCTATTAAGTAGCCATGATATCGTAAGAGTAAAAACTGCTTTAAATTCTGATAAAGAATTATTAAAATTAGCTATACTTACACAAATGAGCTTTGAAGGAGTGCCATATATCTACTATGGAGATGAAGCAGGACTTGAAGGTGGCAAGGACCCAGAAAACAGAAAGACATATCCTTGGAAAAATGAAGATATGGAAATAATGGATTTCTACAGACACTGCAGTCAATTCAGAAATAGAAATAAGGTATTGACTTATGGAAACACTTATTTCACATATACAGGAAATGACGACGTATTTGCATATACTAGATACGACGAAGAGCATGAAGGTATATTAGTACTTATAAACAGAAGTCAAGATAAACAAAGTGTAAGCCTTGGGTTAAAAGCAGATTCTATAGAAGAAATCACTGTAAAATATTCAGTAGTCAATACTGGCGAAATAATCGAGCCTGTAGATAATCTTTTCAATATAGATATAGATCCAAAATCTTATAAAGTATTTAAAATAGCTAAATAGCGACTTTTAATCGATAATATATATAAATCTATGGAGTATAAATTACTTATATTCCATAGATTTTTTGCTTTTAGAAAGGAATTTCTTCTTCTGAGATTTCTTCCTCATTTAGTACATTTTCAAATAAATTATCTCCTTCGAATAATTTATTGCTGTCTGAAGATTTATTTTTGCTTCCTAAAAAATGAAAATTATTTGCGCGTATTTTAGCAGCAGTTCTATTTTCGCCCTCTTTAGTTGAATATTTTTCAATTCTTAGAGAACCTTCAATACCAACTAGAGAGCCCTTAGAAGCGTATTGACAGAATATTTCAGCACGTTTACCCCATAGGTCTATATTTATAAAATCTGTAGGTACCACGCCGTCTTTATTTTTGTAATCCCTAGATACTGCTATAGAAAATTTGCATAGAGGTTTATCATCTCCGACATACTTTAATTCTGGATCAGAAGTAAGCCTTCCTACTAAATTTACATTATTCATTCAATCACCTCATAAATTTATATTATTTACTAAGAATTATTACCAAACTTTAGTTCGCTTATACAATAAATTGAGGAAAAAAAAGGGATTTTAACTAAAAAAATATAATATATATATTAACACGAGAAATTTAGCCAATTTTATAGCATAATAGCATATAAGGTATTATATTCGCATTTATACTTTGATTTTTAAACATAAAAAAAAGGAGTATGACTATGAATAGTAGAGTTTATGAGCAAATTCTAAAAAAAAGTGAAGACGGTTTTTTAAAATTAAAAGGATACAAAAATAAAAATGGTCAATATATCGATTTTGATATTTTAGATTATAATAATTCATTGATAGATATTTTAAACCTTGTATCAAAAGAGGACAATATAAATGTAAAATCTTTAAAGCAGTTTATTAAAGATAAATTCAAAAATAATGAAGAGGGTATAGATCAAAATACCTTTATGAAAAATATCGAAAAAAATGAATTTCAAAGTGTAAATTTTTTTGTGAATACTTATGGACAAAGCTTAGCTGTAGATGGGTATTATTTTGTGGACTACTTTATATTTATTTTAAAATTTAACTTACAAAATGCAGTTTTAAAATTCTCTAATTTATTGGAAAATTCAAATAGTATTTTTTTCTGGATGAAGGATATTTATGGAAATTATATTAATGTAAATAAAAAATGGTTAGAAGCAACAGGATATTCTAAAAAAATAGACGTAATAGGAGCTAATTGTTATGATATTTGGCCTAAGGAAGAGGCTGAAATTTTTATAAAAAATGATCAGGATGTCATGAAAAATAAATCAATAAAGACGTTTGAAGAAAAATTTTCATCTGTAGATGGAGAAAATATAGTGGATACTACTATATGGCCTATATTAGATAACACAAATTCTCCAATAGGGACAATAGGAATTGCTATTGATGGAAAATATAGAATGAAATTTTATTCTAATTTAAAAGAAAATGAGCGTAATTTTAAAGAAATAACTAGATATTGCGATTCTGTATTTTTTATAAGAGATGAAGAAAAAGTAATTTATATGAGTCCAGCATATGAAAATATGTTTGAAGAGTCATATGAGTGCATTACAAATGATGTATATAAATTTAATGATTTTTTTAAAAGCGAAAGTCATAAAAATGGATTATTAGATGATTATAGCTTTGATAAATTAAATGAAGGCAAATTAAAGGCTAAATTGAAAAATGGAAAGGAAAAGTGGATTTGGTATAAATTCTTACCTATATATGATGATTGTGGTAATGCTATAAAGAGAATTGGTATTCTAACTGATATAACAGAAAGTGTAAATTTAGAAGAAGAAAAAGAAAAAATAAGATTAGATTTTTTTGCAAATGTATCACATGAGCTCAGAACGCCAGTTAACCTACTATTGAGTTCTATACAAGTCTTAAAATTAAGATTAGATAGCTTAGATAAAGAAAATCGAGATTATTTTTCAAAATATATAGATATAATGCAACAGAATTCATTTAGATTATTAAAATTGATAAATAACTTGATAGATTCAACAAGAATCGATTCCGGAAGTATAAAAATAAATTTAATAAATGCAAATATAATTAGTTTTATAGAGGACACATGCTATTCTGTAATACATTTTATGGAGTTAAAAAATATGAATTTAATATTTGATACAAATAAAGAAGAGGAAATCATAAGTTTTGATCCAAATTGTGTAGAGAGAATTATGTTGAATTTATTATCGAATGCAATCAAATTCAATAGAGATAATGGAAATATATTTGTAAATATAAATGTAAAACAAGAAAATGTAGTTATAGAAGTTAAGGACGAGGGCATTGGCATACCTAAAGAAAAAATAGAATCTATTTTTGATAAGTTTGAGCAGGTTAGATTAAAGATGAAAAGCGAGCAAGAGGGAAGCGGAATAGGTCTTTATATAGCAAAGGCATTAGTTGAAATGCATAAAGGAACTATAAAGGCAGTAAGTGAAGAAGGAAAAGGAAGCTCGATTATATTTACCTTACCTAGAAAAATAATTGAAAGTCAAAAAATAGAAAATATTGAAAATTATAATGATAGTAGAATAAATAAAGTTATTCTGGAATTTTCCGATATATACACACGATAATTATTGATATACAATCATCTTCTTTCATATTGATTTATGATAGAAGATGATTTATTTTGTAAAAAAATAGATATATTTGTAAAATATAGTTGATTTTTTGTTTAAAAGTTATATAATTTAATCGAAGATAGTATTTAAACAAAACTATACTTTATCTGATTTATTTAATAAAAATTTTATAGATATGAGAATTTTTCTAGAGTTTGAAATTTTGTATTTTACATAATTAGCTTATATACATTTGTAGTAAGACTTGATTTTTGAAATAATACAAATAAAACTATGGGAAAACTGCGCGCTATTTATAGCTTTTTTGAGTTTCTCAAGTATCGTGACAAAATATAATTCAGATAGCTATCTTCTAATATAAAAAAAGGAGAAGTTAAACATGAAAATTGCAACAACAGTATTGGAAACAAGAAACACAGTAAAACAATGGAGAAAAGAAGGTTACACAGTAGGTTTAGTTCCTACAATGGGATTTTTACATGAAGGGCATGCTAGCCTAATCAAAAAATGTAGAGAACAAAATGACAAAGTCGTAGTATCAGTATTCGTAAATCCAACTCAATTCGGACCAAATGAAGATTTAGAAGCTTATCCAAGAGATCTAAATAAAGATAAAGCTCTATGTGAAAGTTTAGGAGCTGATTTAATATTCCATCCAGAACCATCAGAAATGTACCATGATCCAAAGGCATATGTAAATATAGAAGGTCTTTCTGATAATTTATGCGGTAAATCAAGACCAATACATTTTAAAGGTGTTTGTACAGTAGTATCAAAATTATTCAATATAGTATCACCAGATAGAGCTTATTTTGGACAAAAGGATGCTCAACAGCTTGCAATAATCAAAAAAATGGTAAAAGACTTAAATTTCGATGTTGAAATAGTAGGTTGTCCTATAGTTCGTGAAGCAGATGGTCTTGCTAAATCATCTAGAAATACATATTTAAGTGAAGAAGAAAGAAAGGCAGCTCTTTGCCTATCAAGATCTGTAAAAAGAGGTATGGAAATAATCGAAAAAGGAATAAGCGCAAATGTTGTACTTGACGAAATGAAAAAGGTTATAAATGAAGAACCTCTAGCTAAAATAGATTATGTATCTATGGTAGATGCATTGACTATGGAAGATGTTGAAAAAGTAGAAAAAGATGTATTAGTTGCTATGGCAGTCTACATAGGAAAAACAAGACTTATAGATAATTTTAGTTATGAGGTGAAATAATGAAAAATATAGCAAAGATAAGCGATGTTGCTTCTAAAAATATAGGGATAATAATTATTGTATTATCAATTGTAGCATTTTTCTTCCCACCGATGTTTTCGTGGGCTACAAGCTATACTAGCTTGCTTTTGGGAGTTGCTATGTTTGGTATGGGGCTTACTATAAAGCTAGATGATTTTAGAATAGTATTTACTAGACCTAAAGAGTTATTAATAGGATGCTTTGCTCAATTTACTATTATGCCTCTTTTGGCATTTTGCTTAGCTAAGGCTTTTCACTTAAGCCCAGATTTAGCTATAGGAGTTATTTTAGTGGGATGTTGTCCTGGAGGAACTGCTAGTAATGTAATAACTTATATTGCAGATGGAGATACTGCATTATCTGTTGGAATGACAATATTCTCTACTTTATTAGCTCCGTTTTTAACTCCAGTATTAGTTTATTTACTAGGTGGTTCATGGGTTGAGGTTTCACTTTTAGCTATGATAATCTCTGTTGTAAAGGTAGTTTTACTACCAGTACTAGCAGGAATTTTGATATATCAATTATTCCCAGCATTTGTTGAAAAAATAAGAGATGTGCTTCCTCTAGTTTCAGTAGTAGCAATAGTTTTATTGATATCTGGAATAGTTGGATCTAATGCGGATAAAATAGTAACATGTGGAGTGATGGTATTTATAGTAGTTATGCTTCACAATATATGTGGTCTTTTACTAGGATTAACTTTTTCAAAAATATTTAATCTAAATTACAAAAAGGCAACAGCTGTTGCTATAGAAGTAGGTATGCAAAATAGTGGACTTGCAATTTCGCTTGCGACTACTAACTTTGCTGCAAATCCTCTAGCTACTTTGCCAGGAGCGATATTCAGCGTTTGGCATAATATATCAGGGTCTATTTTTGCAAGTATAAGAAGAAAAAATAAAAAGGATATTCCTGAATGTGAAAAAGATTCCTCTGAACGCATTTATAATTAATTGACAATATAAATAAAAAGAAGTATATTATAGTTAGTGGCAAATGCCATAAACAATAATACTTCAAGGGGGAATTAAAAATGTCAGATTGTGGATCATGTCCATCTAAAGGAGAATGCGGTAAAGATAAAGAAAGCTGCGGTATAAAAAATAATCCTTTAAATAATATAAATAAAATTATAGGTGTAATGAGTGGTAAAGGTGGAGTAGGTAAATCTACTGTATCTGCACTTATAGCTAAAAATTTAGCAAAACAAGGATATAAAGTAGGGGTTTTAGACGCTGATATAACAGGACCAAGTATACCAAGACTTTTAGGAGTTAAAGATTCTAGAGCAATGGCAGCTCCTGACAACTGCATATATCCAGTTCAAAATGCAGATGGAATAAAAGTAATGTCATTAAACCTATTAATAGATGATGAAAACCAACCAGTAATATGGAGAGGTGCAATGATATCTAATGTAGTTAAACAATTCTACACAGATGTAATATGGGGAGAATTAGACTACTTATTAATAGATATGCCTCCAGGAACAGGAGATGTTGCATTAACAGTTATGCAATCAATTCCAATAAGTGGAATAGTTATGGTTTCAGTACCACAAGATATGGTATCTATGATAGTTGCTAAGGCTGTAAATATGGTTAGAAAATTAGACATAGAAATAATAGGTATAGTAGAAAACATGAGCTACATACTATGTCCAGATTGCGGTAAGAAAATAGAAATATTCAGCGGAAGTGAAACTGGTAAATTACTAGACGATTTACAATTAGATTTACTTGGAACATTACCTATGAATAGTGGATTTGGAAATGTATCTCTTGGAATCTACAACGATGAAGAAGTAGAAGGCTTATTCAATCCAATTGTAATAAATATGTTAAATTCATTAAAAGAAATAGATTCAAAAAAATCTCAAGCATAATATAATAGATAGTAAGTAGTATTTCAGTATAATTTAATCTGGAAAATCTAGGAGGGTTTATAATGGCAAGACCTACAAAATATAGAACAGTAGAATTTTTTCCAGAAGGTAATTATTTTATCCCTTGGGGAAAAAAGGATTGCGAGCTTGAAGAGGTTGAACTAAAGGTAGAAGAACTCGAAGCAATACGCCTAAAGGATATTGAAGGACTTACACAAGAAGAATGCGCAAATAAAATGGAAATCTCTCGTCAAACCTTCCAAAACATAATAGAAAGTGGAAGGAAAAAAATTGCTATAGCACTAACAGAGGGAAAAGCAATTAGAATTGCAGGGGGACATTATACAACTAAATTTTGTAAGTTTAAATGTGCAAAATGCGGTTATGTTTACACAGTTAAATACGAGCAAGATAAAATTATATGTCCTAAATGTTCTTCGACAGAAGTTATGTGTGGTAAAAAAGAAAGTTTCTGTAAGAAATGGTGCTGTAAAAAGAGATAATATTGACTTAGTAATTGAAATTTGATATTATTAAACAGAATATAAAGAAGCTCTGATTTTATATCAGGGCTTTTTAATTAGGAGATGAAGTGTTGATATTAGATGTATTGATATTTATTGTTGACTTAGTTTTATTTTTATACTTTACTAAGGTTGGTTTAAATACGACTGATAGAGTTACTAGGTTGATTTGCTGTACAGCTATGACTTATGAAATATACTTGATGATAAGATTTTTTAAGAATTTAAAACTAAAGCCTAGAAAAAGATAAAAGGATCTGAAGATAAATTTGTTTTATTTTCAGATCCTTTTTAATTATTGTAATCCTCTTTCTTTAGCTAATCTTTTATATGCTTTGTAAACGAAATCGTTAATTCTTCCGCTTTTTTCTCTATCAGATATTAATTTTAGTAGGTCTGCGTCAGAATAATTAACTTCTTTTATTTGTTTATAAAGAGCTTCTTCATGTATTCCTCTTTCCATTGAACATCCTGCTGCCATATTTATCACCTCTTAATAGTTATTTACCTTAATTATAATTATATATAACTTTAAACAAGAAATAAACCAAAAAAAGGAAGTTTTAATTGAATAAATTTTCTAAAAATATATATTGACATTCCATTAACTAGAACATATTATGATATAGTTAAGAAATTTAAATTTTAACAAATATTTATGATTAAAAATTTGAAATAGAGGTGATTTATATGAGTATGGTAGCAGAGCATGCTAAATGGCCAAAAGAAAATGATATTATATTTAGTTTATCTGAAAGAGCACAAGCAGCAGAAAAGGAATTAGGAAAAGACAGCGTTATTAACGCAACAATTGGAGCATTAATGGATGATGAAGGT
>NZ_JBJDXL010000288.1:0-3900 GCF_051866655.1 Intestinibacter sp. | reverse complement strand
AATATTCTTGCTAAATCCTCTTGTTTCTTTAAAAATTTAACTGGCATCTTAGTCGCCACTGTGAAAGATTGTCTCGGATGTCGTTTTACTAACACCTCATTAAGCACCTTTTCACTGATAAAATTATGGTACATATAAGCTGTATCAAAATAAGTAAATCCTCTTTCCAAGAAAGTATCTACCATTTTATTTAATTGTTCATAATCTATACTAGTTTGATCATCTGGATTTGTAAGCGGAAGTCTCATAAATCCAAATCCTAATTTTTTAGCCATTTTACCCCATCTCCTTCAATATAATATTTTCTACATTATCTTTATACTTAATAGCTTACCACTTAAAGTTAACTCCAAGTCAATATTTTATTATAAAAAATATGCTTATTTTATAACATAACAATTCGACCATATGTCATAAAACAAGCATAACTTAAATTTATATCAAATTATAAATAATCTTCTCCATTTTTTAAATCATTTAAAATAGTCTTTATAGCATCTATACATATATCAACCTCTCCCTTTGTATTGAAATGGCTAAATGAAAATCTAACTGTTCCCTGAGGGAAAGTCCCCAAAGTCTTATGAGCTCTCGGAGCACAATGCAAACCAACTCTAGTCATTATTCTATATTTACTGCTCAATAAAAATGCCACTATGCTGTTATCTGCCTCTTCAAAATCTAAAGAAACAACTCCTACTCTACCTTCTACTCCCTTTTTACCAGCTATTCTTACACCTTCTATTTCTTTGACCCTGTCCAAGAAATATTTAGTTATCTCCATCTTTTCATTATTTATATTATCTATTCCAGTTTCTTTTAGATAAATAAGCGCTTGATGCAATCCTATAATTCCAGGTAAATTCATCGTTCCACTTTCAAATCTATCTGGTAAAAATTCAGGCGCCTCTTCTGAATCAGATAAGCTTCCTGTTCCGCCGATTATAACTGGCTCAATCTCAGCTGCCAATTTATCACCTACTATAAATCCACCTATCCCCTGTGGACCTAACAGTCCCTTATGGCCTGTAAACGCTAGAAAATCTATATTATCTCTTACCATATCTATATCAATTATACCAGCACTTTGTGCAGTATCTACCACATATATCAAATTGTGCTCCTTACATAAAGCTCCTATATCTCCTATAGGCAAAATAGTTCCACACACATTTGATGCATGAGTAGTTATTATTGCCTTTGTATTTTCTTTTATATAAGGTATAAAATCACTTGCTTTTACACTACCTTCTTCATCACACTCAACTACATCAAATTGTAGTCCTAATTTTTCCATTTGAACTAGAGGTCTCATAACGGCATTGTGTTCTACACTGCTTACGATTACATGATCTCCTGGTTTTAAATAACCCTTTATAAAATAATTTAGTGAATAAGTTACACTTGGTGTAAACACTACATTTTTTGAATTAGAACAATTGAATAAATCCTTTAACATTTCCCTTGTCTCTAAAACAGCACTACCTACTTCATATGCACCTTCATATCCACCTCTATTTATATTAAAAGCACCACCTTCTATAAAAGTACCCATAGCCTTTCCAACATTGGGTGCTTTTGGAAATGATGTGCTTGAATTATCAAAATATATATCTTTCATCGTATTTAGCACCTTCCTTTTTTAATGTTTTATAATAAAATTATATATTTCCTATTTATATTATTATAAATTATATTAGACTATTTTCCTACAATTTTTCCTAAATATATTTCATCATATATAAATAAGAAAGCTACCTCAAAATAATATTTGAGGTAGCCTATATAATCAATTATTTATTTTTAACTATTTTCTAGGATTTTTTATAGTTGCTCTAGCAGCAGCAAGTCTAGCTATTGGAACTCTGTATGGTGAACAAGATACGTAGTTAAGTCCTGTATTGTAGCAGAATTCTACTGAAGATGGTTCTCCACCATGTTCTCCACATATACCTAATTTAATGTTGTCGCCTTTTACGCCTCTAGCTAATGTTGCAGCCATTTTAACTAATTTACCTACACCGTGTTGGTCTAATACTTGGAATGGATCTTTTTCAAGTATTTCTCTATCAACATATTCACCTAAGAATTTACCAGCATCGTCTCTTGAGTAACCAAATGTCATTTGAGTTAAGTCATTTGTACCAAAACTGAAGAAGTCAGCTTCTTGTGCTATTTCATCAGCGATTAAGCAAGCTCTTGGTATTTCTATCATTGTACCAACAGTGTATTTAAGTTCTACACCTGCAGCTTCTATAACAGCATCTGCAGTTTCAACTATAGTTTCTTTAACTGTTCTAAATTCGTTTAATGCACCAACAAGTGGTATCATTATTTCTGGTTCAACATTTAATCCTTCTTTATTTACAGCTATAGCTGCGTTTATTATAGCTTTAGTTTGCATTACAGCTATTTCTGGATATGTTACAGCAAGTCTACAACCTCTGTGTCCTAGCATTGGGTTGAATTCTGCTAATTCTTCACATCTCTTCTTGATTGCTATAGCTTCTATTCCCATATCTTTAGCAAGTTCTTCTATAGTTTCATCATCTTGTGGTAAGAATTCATGTAGTGGTGGATCTAAAAGTCTTATGTTAACTGGACGTTCTCCCATAACTCTGTAGATATCTTCGAAGTCTTTTTGTTGCATTGGAAGTAATGTATCTAATGCTTTAACTCTTTCTTCTACAGTGTTTGATAGAATCATTTTTCTAACTGCTGGTATTCTTTCTTCGTCGAAGAACATGTGTTCAGTTCTACAAAGTCCTATACCTTCAGCACCAAAGTCTACAGCTGCCTTAGCATCTCTTGGGTTATCTGCATTAGTTCTAACCTTCATTTGTCTAATTTCATCAACCCATCCCATTAATTTTTCAAAATTACCAGTCATATCTGCAGATGCTTTAGCTACATTTCCTAAGTAAACTGTACCAGTAGAACCATCTAGAGAAATATAATCTCCTTCTTTAAGAACTATATCTCCAACTTCTATAGTTTTTGAAACTTCACTTACTTTTATTTCTCCACAACCAGCTACACAGCATTTACCCATACCTCTTGCAACAACAGCAGCATGTGAAGTCATACCACCTCTAGCAGTAAGTATACCTTGTGCGCTTACCATACCTTCTATATCTTCTGGAGAAGTTTCTTGTCTTACAAGTATTGTTTCTGTACCATCTTTAGATGCTTCAACTACATCGTCAGCACTGAAGTAGATTTTACCACTAGCAGCACCAGGTGAAGCAGGTAAACCTTTTGCTAAAACCTTTGCTTCTTTAAGAGATTTATCTTCAAATTTTGGATGTAGTAATTGATCTAATTGGTTAGGTTCAACTCTCATTATTGCTTCTTCTTTAGTTATTAATCCTTCTTCAACTAAATCAACAGCTACGTTTATAGCAGATTTTGCAGTTCTCTTACCATTTCTAGTTTGTAGTAAGAATAATTTACCTTTTTCTATAGTAAATTCTATATCTTGCATATCTCTGTAATGTTTTTCTAATTTGTCAGCAGTTTTTACGAATTGATCGTAGATATCTGGCATTATGTCTTTTAATGTGTCTATTTTTTGAGGAGTTCTTATACCTGCAACAACGTCTTCACCTTGAGCATTTATTAAGTATTCTCCTAATAGATGGTTTTCACCAGTAGCTGGGTCTCTAGTAAATGCAACACCTGTACCACTGTTATCTCCCATATTACCAAATACCATTGATTGTACATTAACTGCTGTTCCTAAATCATTAGGAATATCGTTTAATTTTCTATATACTATTGCACGAGGATTATTCCAAGATCTAAATACTGCTTCAACTGCTAACATTAATTGTTTTTTAGGATCTTGTGGAAAATCTTCTTTTACTTCTGATTTATAGATAGCCTTAAATTCTTCAACTA
>NZ_JBJDXL010000287.1:2269-3914 GCF_051866655.1 Intestinibacter sp. | reverse complement strand
TTGCTACATGAAATGCATTTATATGGTAATAAAATGCATGAAAACAATTTCAGGAAAATTCGATTATAATCGTTTTTTGCATTGAATATAATATCGTTATGTGAAATAATGTATATGTAAATTTAAAATATAAATAATAAAAAGGAGAATGTTTTTTGAAAAAAAATAATTACGGTGAACTGGAAGTTGTGCTTCTTAGTAAATAAGGAGTTACAACAATTTAACTCCTTATTTACTAAGTTATCGATAAAATAACTTATAAATAAAGGAGACAACTAAATTGAAATATAAAAACGCAAAAAATATATTACCAGAAGAATTAATAAACCAAATACAAGAGTATATCCAAGGCGATATTATCTACATTCCTATACAGAGAAATAAAGTTTCTTGGGGCGAAAAAAGCGGCGCCAAAGACGCCATTAACTCTAGAAATAAAGAAATTTTTGATCTTTACAACAGAGGATACAGCTTAGAGGAGATACAAGGCATTTTTAATCTATCAGAATCTAGCATCAGAAAGATAATCTCTAAAATAAAAAAATCAAATCTTTGTCTAGGAGGTCGTGAAAATGAATAATACAACTTTTGATAAATTACAGCTAAACGATTTAAAGGAGCTAATAAAAATATACTGTGTTAGCTCTCTAGGAAAGGATTTAATTGACAAATTGACTCCTAAAAAGAATATCAGCGCTGTAAAAAACATGTTAAATGAAAACAGGGAAGCTAGAAATATATTAAAAAACAGCAGTCACATCCCACTAGAAGGTGTATTTAACTTGCACGGTGTGATAGATAAGGTCGAAAAAGGAATGGTTTTAAACCCAGAAGAGCTTATGAAGGTCGAGGCCTTCTTGAGAGGTTGCAAAAAAATCAAAAATTTCATGAATGACATGAGCTTCTACGGAGAAACTCTATCATCCTATGCCTTGAATATAACAGAATTAAGCTCTATAGAAGAGGAGATCAACTACTGCATAAAATCAAATAAAATTGACTCTAACGCTTCTAGTGAATTAAAGAAAATTCGCCGAAATATAGATATATGTCAATCTAAGATAAACGATAGATTGAATAAGTTTCTGACTTCGAGCTCAAATAAAAAATATATACAGGAATTTCTAATATGCAAAAGGGACGAAAGATATGTAATCCCGATTAAAGCAAATTATAAAAACGAGGTAAAAGGCGTCATCTTAGACACCTCTTCAAAGGGAAGCACTGTATTTATAGAGCCTGAAAATATATCTAAATTCAGCTCAGAGCTTATCTCTTTAAAATCAGAGGAGGCAGTAGAGGAATACAAGATTTTATCGTATTTGACTGAGTTGATTTTCGAAAAAATTCAGGAGATAAAAATAAATATAGAGGTCATAGCCAACTACGATATGATTTTCGCAAAGGCAAAATACAGCTTAAACAACAGCTGCATAACACCTAAAATAAACAACACTGGATATATAAAGTTAAAAAAAGCTAAGCATCCACTACTAAAGGGTGATATAATCCCACTCGATTTTGAAATAGGTAAAAACTATAGAAGCTTAATAATAACAGGTCCCAATGCAGGTGGTAAGACCGTTGCGTTAAAAACAGTCGGCGTACTGACTCTTATGACCCAATGTGGATTTGATATACCTGC
>NZ_JBJDXL010000287.1:0-2169 GCF_051866655.1 Intestinibacter sp. | reverse complement strand
TAAAAACAGTCGGCGTACTGACTCTTATGACCCAATGTGGATTTGATATACCTGCTGAAGAAGGAACTGATATATCTATTTTTGAAAACATATTTGTAGATATAGGTGACAACCAAAGCATAGAAAATGCGCTTAGTACATTTTCTTCTCATATTCAAAATATAGCTTCTATAATAAACAAAAGCAATAAATCAACGCTCGTCCTATTAGACGAAATAGGTAGTGGAACTGAGCCAAATGAAGGTGCAGCACTTGCAATCGCTGTATTAGAAGAGCTATACGAAATGGGATGTATAACAGTAGCATCTACCCACTACGGCGAGCTGAAAAAATACGCCAAATTACATCCTGACTTTGAAAATGCAGGTATGATGTTTGACAAAGATACTCTAGAACCTCTTTACAAGCTGACTATCGGCCATTCTCAAAGCAGTAATGCATTATTTATTTCTAAAAAAATGGGAATTAGAGATAAGGTGCTTAAAAAGGCAAACGACTATATAAACAACAAGGATTACGATATAAAATTAGTCGACGATAGAAGGATAAGAAAACAAAGCGATGTAGATAACGTACCTAGCAAGGTTTACGATTACGAAATCGGCGATAAAATAAAGCTTCTAGATAAAGACGATTACGGTATTGTCTACACTCCTGTCGATAAATTTAATAATTTAGAGGTTTTATATAATGATGAGTTTATAACAGTAAATATAAAAAGAACTGAGCCTTACCTAAAGGCAAAGGATCTATATCCTGAAGACTACGATTTAAACAGCTTGTTTGTTTCTTTTGAAGATAGAAAATTAGAAAAGGATATAGCTAGAGGCTCTAAAAAAGCCCTCAAAAAAATTCAAAAGGAAATCAGAAGCAAAAAACAATAAAATATTTAAGAGGTTGTTGTAAGGTGACAACAACCTCTCTTTTAACAATTTTCTTTTAAAATTTTCCTAACATATTTAAATCCATCAGAAAATTTCTCAAAGCTCTTTTCAAATTCACAATCGAGCTTGCATCTAGCTGTCCAAATTCCATTTTTCTTGTACATAGATACAATCTTATCTCCATCTACCCATCTGTATATACCATTTGATTTTTCATATATCCAATCTAAGTTCGAGTTTACTTTTGCCATATCATTTAAAATATCTATTGCTTCTTTATATCTTTTTTCAGGATCTAGACTCAAGCATTTTTCAGTTATTTCAATCAATTGCCTTGGTATGTGGGGGTAATATTTTTTTCTAGTCGGAAACATTCCATTTACTATAGATATCTTTAAATCGTTTAAGTTCTTGCTTTTTTTTACCTGTCTATTGTACTCCTCTTCCCCATTGCACATTCTATATAAAGTATTTCCAAATTGATAAATATCTACATAAACATCTACCTTCGAGCTATAGCACTGCTCCGGTGCAATATGCTTGTAATATACGTTTTTTAATCTTCCGACACCTCCCGAATTTATATCTATCGACGACCCGAAGTCAGTCAAAACCGCACAGTTGTTGCCGTCTATTAATATATTGCTGGGCTTTATATCGCAGTGCAGAATTCGATTTTTATGGATATAGTAAATACCACTCAATATATCTAGAGAATATTTTACTATTTCTCTGACCGTTAGATTTCTACTTTGCATTATATCCTGTAGGGATCCATTTTTGTAATATGGCATAGATATATAAATATAGTCATCGTCATAAGTAGCGTAATTAACCCTTACAATATTTCTATTTTGTATTTTTTTTATCTTTCTGACCTCATCGAAGTACTTACTGCTTTCCTTGATTTTATTTTTATCGATTTGCTTTATCATAAAAATTTCCTTTAGCTGTGTATCCTCGACTATATATAGAGAAGAATTTGCACCATGAGATTGTACTTTTTCTACGACTCTCATATTTAGCTTTGAATTTATTTCCATACCATAACTCCCCTACTTAGGAATAATTCCTCCAAAACACCTTGCATTTTTATAGAATTTGTAATTTTATCACAAAAATCCTTTGCCTCTATATCGTAGCTCTCTCTAAAATTACCAATATCGACTTTATAGTATTTTATACCGTATTCATCTATAAAAACATTTGTCAAATTTCTAACATAATTTAGCTTCTGTGCTATAGAATAGCTATTTGGCAAAATTAACTCATTTTGCTTTATTAT
>NZ_JBJDXL010000286.1:0-3967 GCF_051866655.1 Intestinibacter sp. | reverse complement strand
ACTTATCCTCTATTATATATCCTAAAATAAATCCTGTGTACATACCGAAGCTTTTAACCAATTCCTCCCCAGCTAAAAAATACACAGCAACCATAAATACAATCAAAATCAAGAATAATATGTAATAACATTTATTTTGATCTATATAATCAAATAATTTTACAAAAATTAAGCTCAATACAATACCTAATATCCATCCACCTAATACATCTGTAGGCCAATGAACACCAAGATAAAGTCTAGAAACTCCTGCTCCTAAAACCATTATTACACCCAGTACGATAACCCAATTTTTTCTAAAATACTCCATAATAGATACCCAAACTGTAGTTGCCGTCTGAGTATGTCCACTTGGAAATGAATATCCTGTAGCAGTAGATGTTCTCAACGATTCTAGCCCTTCACTTCCTATAGGTCTAGGTACCTTAAAAAAATTCTTTATACCTGAGTTTATAGTTATACTCCCTGTAATTGCAAATAACAGCCTTTGTCCACATTTTTTATCTATACACCAATACATTATAGCAGCTATTAATGTAACCGCCATAGTCTCCGTACAGATTGTAAATGCTGTAAATATCATAGTTAAAATATCATTTCTTATACTTTGAAAAAATAAAAGAATATCCATAATTTTAATCCTCCTTTTGTACCGCTAAATATATTTTCAAATATAGAAATAGACTGCAAAAATAAACGAATTACTTTACAGTCTATATTTTAAGCAAATATAATAATATTAGTATGTTCTAAACATCTTCAACTATACCTATATATGGTAAGTTTCTATATTTTTCAGCATAATCTATTCCGTATCCTACTATAAATTTGTCTTCTATAACAAATCCAACGTAGTCAACAGGAATATCTACCTTTCTTCTTTGAGGTTTATCTAAAAGTGTACATATTGCTAAAGATTTTGGATCTCTAGCTTTTAATTCTCTTGTTAAGTTGCTTAAAGTTAATCCTGAATCTATTATATCTTCAACTATAAGTACATTTTTCCCCTTGATATCTACATCTAAGTCCTTAAGTATTTTTACTGAGCCTGAAGATTCAGTTGAGTTTCCATAGCTAGAAACACTCATAAAATCTATATTTACATCTAAATTTATACTTCTTATTAAATCAGAAACAAATACACTTGCTCCTTTAAGTATACCTACTACTAATAAATCCTGTCCTTTGAAATCTTCTTCTATTTTTTTACCTAATTCAGCTACTTTTGCTTTTATTTCTTCTTCAGATAACATTACACCTGTAATTTTAAACATTTTTATCCTCCTGTTTATGCATTCTCATTTTATTATATATTTTATTTAAAATTGTATCAATACAAATAAATATAATTATATAGATTATTGATTATATTTTTTTATATATTTATACTTTTATATAAGAAATAGTACTTTAAAGGAGGCTTTAAAATGAGTGTAAATCATGGTGCTAATTTATATGATTTATCTAGTAAATACGGATTTTCAAAAGACGAATTTATGGACTTCAGCTCTAACATAAATCCTTTTGGAACTTCAAACAAAGCAAAAGAATACGTAATCAACAACATAAATATGGTCTCTATGTATCCAGACCCAGAATATGTAAATTTAAAAAAATCTATATCTACATATTGTAATTGTTTAGAGGAAAATATAGTTTTAGGTAGTGGAGCCACTGAATTAATATCATCATTTATAAAGACAATAAAACCAAATAAAACTCTACTTTTATCACCTGCATATTCTGAATACGAAAATGAGCTTAATAAAATAAATTGCGAAGTTATAAAATATTTTTCTAAAGAGGAAAATAATTTTGTAATAGATGAAAAAGAATTAGTAAATTCTATAAACGAAGGAAATTACGATTTGACTATAATATGTAATCCTAACAACCCTACAGGATTTGCTTTTTCTAGGGAACAGGTAGAATATATTTTAAAAAATACTACATGCTACGTTATGATAGATGAAACTTATATAGAATTTACAGAAACAAATATCTATTCATCAACTAAACTAGTCGATAATTACAATAAATTATTTGTAATAAGAGGAACATCAAAATTCTTCTCAACTCCTGGTATTAGACTTGGCTATGGACTTATAGGAGATAAAAATGTAAAGGAAAAAATAAATAAAAACCTAGATTTATGGAATATAAATATAATAGCGTCTGCAATGGGAGAAATAATGTTTTTAGATAATATGTTTATTTCCAATACTATAGATGCGATGCTTAGAGAAAGAGACTACTTGACTAAAGCTTTAAACAGTATAAACGACTTAACAGTATATCCTAGCAAAGGTAATTTCATACTATGTAAAATAAGTTCTAAGAAGCTTACCGCTGGAGAGCTTAGAGAGAAATTACTTCCTAAAAAAATAATAATTAGAGATTGTAATTCCTTCGATGGACTTTCTGAATACTACTTTAGAGTATGTATATTAAAGCCTGAAGAAAATAGATTACTTATAAATAATCTTAAAACTATATTCAAGTAAATAGACAAAACAAAAAACTGCCGATTAAAAGGGCAGTTTTTTGTCGGGAATTATACTCGTTGGGGATAGAAATATAATTCCAAGTGGCATTTTAAAAGTTTTTAAAATTGCCGTTTAAGTGGATATTTTAATTTTAGTTGATATCATAGTTAGTTTTTAAGAAATTTTTCTAAGCTCTTCAATTTCATAAAGCCATTTTTGGAAAAATTCCTTTTCTTTTCTTTCATTGTAGATTTTTTTTAAAGATTTCATTGCAGCTTCTCTAACCTCAGCATGTGAATCTTCTATACCATCTTTCATCTTATAAAGAACTTCATCTGTATCTACAAAATTTCCAAGTGCTGTATATGCTGCAGCTCTTATCTTATAATTGTCTGAATTTGTACAAGCTATCAGGTTGTTTACCAAGGCATTTTTCTTTTCAAATTGATTATTCATTATAATCCTCCTTTTTGATTTACTTATGCTCTTTAGATTTTTTTATAATAACCCTTAACTTTTTTCTTTTTAATTTATATTTTGATTATAGGAAAGAAATGTGAACTTAATATAAATAATTTCTAATATTTTCCTTAAAACCCTTTAATACATTTTTAATATTTTACAGTTTTTGAATTATATTTTTCATAAAATTTTAAAATTTTACATTATATTACATAAATTTTGTTATATAATTAATACTATAAATTTAAATAAAGGGGGCACAAAATATGCAATACAATCTTTCAAACAGATTTAAAAACTTAAAACCATCTCCAGCAGGAGATATATTAGCCATGATGGGAGATCCTACTTTAATTAAATTCTCAGGAGGAAACCCAGCAAGTGATTCTTTTCCAATAGATAAAATAGCAGAATTTTCAAATGATGTTCTTACTAATAAACCTTTATCTGTTTTAGAATACGGATTAACTGAAGGATATCATCCTCTACTAGAAGAAGCAAAAAAATTCTTAAATAGAGATGGAAATGTCGTAAGAGACGACGATATGATGATATGTACTTCTGGTAGTCAACAAATAGCTGATTTCTTAGCTAAAATATTATGTAATGAAGGCGACACAGTCTTAACTGAAGATCCTTCTTTCCTTGGTGTTCTTGATTCTATAAGAAGTAATGGCGCTAATTTAGTCGGAGTTAAAATGGAAGACGACGGAATAGATTTAGCTGATTTAGAAGAAAAATTACAAATAAAACCAACACCTAAATTTATATACGTTATACCTAACTTCCAAAATCCAACTGGTATAACTATGTCACTTGAAAAACGTAAAGGCGTTTATGAATTATGTAAAAAATACGGTGTTATAATACTTGAAGATAATCCTTATGGACAATTGAGATTTAGTGGTGAAGCTGTAGCTCCTATAAAATCATTCGACGAAGAAGGTATAGTAGTATACGCTGCCAGCTTCTCAAAAATAATAGCACCTGGAATAAGAGTAGCATGTGCTGTTGGTAAA
>NZ_JBJDXL010000285.1:0-3996 GCF_051866655.1 Intestinibacter sp. | reverse complement strand
GTACGCATCTAACAATGAACTTAGAGAACGCTATCCCGAGTTCTATGAGTCTATGTCTCGTAACTTAGATGTAGTAGTAGTACTAGCGCTAGTTGATCTTCGCAATGAACTTATGGCTAAGAACGAACGCGGTGAACTGAAACTAACAGTTAACCCTGAGCAAGTACTTCAACTTAAAGAAGCTGCTGCTATGGTAGGTATAGAACTAGCTCCTGCTATTGCTTTACCTGGCCCTGGTAAACAGTTATCTCTTGATTTTACAGAATCTAAGATTCCTGAATCACTAAATGAGAAGAAAGCTATAACTGAAGAGAAGGTCGAATTAGACCCTCACAAAATTACTACTAATGAAGAAGTAGTAAAGGCGTTAAACCATCTTCTCACTAAAGGCAAGAATATTGCTGAAAATGTAGTTAATACTGTAGAATGGTATCGAGTTTATTGTGGTCTAAAGGAAGAAAACGCTGAAAAGAAACTTGAACTTGATAATCGTACAGTAGGCGAATGGTTACAAGAAATCTTTAGCCTTACTCCCGCTACTGTTATTTTTAACGGTTTAGGACAAGCTATATATAACTATACCTGTGTAACTGGTAATCCTATTAAGGCGCATTGCATCCTTCACGGTAATTTGTCTAAAGATAACTTAGGTTGGAGTGAAGAGCAGATTGCTGATCTTGCTAAATGTTTTATTACAGGCAAGTATAAGCTTAAAGTAGCTAACAAAGAAGCATCTGAAGATCCTTCTAAAAACAAAGCTATGACAGCTATAATAGGTAGTCTTGGTGTAGAGTTTGTAGATAAACTATTTACTGACTCTAAGAATGACGAAGATGAAGCTGCTAAGCAATTAGCTAAGCAGACTATATCTATAGTTAAGAATAATTACTTCAAGAAAGGAGAAACTGTATCAGAAGACCAGCTACGTCTGAAGATAGGTCAGATTATTAATCTGTACCGTGATCCTATGGACCGTATTGCTGAATGCGCTTTCTATTGCTCAGAAGCAAAGAAAGAAGCAGAACAGCCTGAAACTGAAAAAAAAAACTAAAGCCGTTTAGTGCTTTAATTCGGTTTAAGAACTTTCTTAGAGGTATATACAACTAATATAATCAATATAATGAAGAAATTTATTTTGCCATTATTATTTGCAGCCAGTTGTATCATTGGTTATAATATTCCTCCAGGTGCACAAACTATTCAAGCTAGTCCACCTGTAACATTGTCTCCAATAGAACTTAGCAGTCTATTGAAAGTACCTAAAACTACAGAGACTGTAGACATTACTGTTAATTTAGAAACTCAAGAAGTTTCTGTTAACAGTAGTAATACCGATGTAGCTGTAAATGTGAGAACTATAGGTGAACCTAAGACTAAAGTAATCACAAAGTACAGAACTATTGTTAAAGAAAAAGAAGTACAATCAGGTTATCCTCATATAGCTAGCATGTATAAAGTAACCGAAAAACCTGTACTTAACTTTGAATAAATACTTATGTTGTAGATAAGTACTATTTAATAACTCGGATGGCATTAATATTAATACTATATTACCAAAGAAATATACTATTTGTATTAGTATACTATTTAGTAATATAGTATTAGTAAGTACCAGAGTTTAATAATTCTAGGAGAAGATAAATCCTCAGCGGTAAAAAGTTAGTAGTAATAACCGCTTAACAAATGCTATAATTATACTACAGTTCGAGAGGAGTAAAACTAAAGCGTAAATCACTCCGGCAGGCATAACCGTATGAAGATCGACTGCGTCAGGGAGCTATGTTCATTTACATTGGCCCGAAATAAATCGAAAGATTACAGAATCCGAGAATATGTTAGCAGCTAAAACTGTGAGATTACTCAAAAGGTAGGATACTAGCTTACTATGTTGAAAGCAGAGTAAGAGGCGTAAGGGTAATAAACAAGCCATTTGTGAGAACCGTCTGGTGACAAAAAAGACCCGTTAAATAAGCTCAGCAGAGACGAAAAACAAAAGTTTATAAGGAGAACGAAATCTTCTTAAGTACTCGTGTATTATCACAATATGAATCAGAAAGGAGTATAGACACGACGCTGCAACAGGAACAATACGGTTCCTGAATAAACCCTTGGAAAAGGTTTATTAAAGCCGAGAGGCAAACTTGATATGACTAACATTCAAAAGCGAATTCCAAACTCGCTATATAAAAGGGCAATTATGCCTCCAGAAAGGAAAAATAGGCTACTTCTAGTGTTTCTACTATAATTGGTTAGTAGTATAAAGGGAAGATAAAATTACTGATACTAATGTAAGGGCAACCGTGTTATGGTATGCATTATATCATCTTGACTGGTTATCGTGGAGCAGAAGCCAATTCTGTGCCTTATCGTAAATAGGGTTCTCTTGAAGATGGATACGCAATGTCCCAAGTAATAATATAAGAGCAATGCATATGAGATTGATGCAGCCTTTCAAGTCTAAAGTGACTCACGTGTTTAGTCGTTTGTGTGAGTATAATTGAATGAGAAATGATTACGGAGCAACAAACTCGTCGAGCGGTAATGAGAGCGCTATAACTCTGATACTATATCTACAAGACCTTTAGCAAGTCTATTTTAGTAGTGTAAATACTGTATTGAGAACTATAACTCAATAAATTTAGCAGAGTTTCGTAAGCTTTAAGATATAAAAGCTTAATATTCTAACAATATTTGCTCACTCCAGAGTATTAGACGATAAGAATAAACAACTACAATATCAGAGAGACATAGAGCTGCTGTAGCGTGGAAAACTACAACCAGTAAATGGTTACTAATATAAGATGTTATATTGTATTTACTCAAGATATATGCTGAATAGAGTCAGCTGTGCAAATGAACTCTAATTTTATTAACTATTTAAACAATTTAGGAAGTTCAATGTTTAGAACAGAGATACAAGCTACTGTTGTAAAGTAGAAGTAAGGAGTTTGATACACCCTAGACTGCCAACCGTCATGCTGACATTAGAAACTCGTAAAGTACAAACCGCAAGAATGTACGTAAGAGAACGCTGATTCGTTTTAAATTCCGTAGGTACATACTGTCTCTATGTATCATTAAAAGTATTCTCAGTGCAATAGCGTATGAGGCGGATACGATGAATAGGTGGAAATCCTATATGTTCGTGCAGTATAAATAAAAAGTCCTGGATAAGGCACAGTGGGCCATGCTAAGCAATGGACTGTGAGTTTAGTAAGGTTAGATAAACCGCCGGTACTCGCGGAGAGTCCCGATAACAATTTCCTTATATGTTTGTAGAACATTTGTTTGATGATAAACTATCTATAGAGCATCTAATAGCATTATAGATTACGGGAACGAGGTGCATGCAGCATCACGTTAGTTGAATCTGCATAGTAGAAGTACTATAAACTAAATATCATTTTATTTATCAGATTAATACCAAATTTGACAGAAGAATCATTTCATTTTAAGTACCTAGTAGGTTAACACTATTGAGTTAGTATGTTGTCTTTCAAAGCTTTTTAAAGCGGTTACATATACGTATACACAACATTTAAGAAATAACTGAAGAGTACAGAGTTTATTAACATAGTCATTAACTTTTTCCGTACTATATATCAAGTATGGAATCAAAAAGGGAAAATTTTATGAATACTGAAGTTTTGAATTTATCAGCTAAGTCCGCTATTGCGACTTACCGGAAAGCCGCTCAGGCTTATGGCCCTTACTTTGGGCAAGTATTATTAACTGTAGTTACAACTAATCCTGACCTTAAGTGGAAGGAAGATTGTGTAAACGGCAAGCAGACTTTACGGAACGAAGTAAAGGCGTTTGTTATTAAGGCGATTGATATAGTCGGCATTAAGTTCATCGAAAAGGATCTCGACGGTTATCCTAAGATCGTGCTGAACCCTGAGTCTAACGATCCTAACTTGACTTTCCCGGTATCCGTGCCCGAGTTTCCTAAAGCTACTCGTGAAACTGTCATGGACTGTATCGACCGTATTGGCA
>NZ_JBJDXL010000284.1:0-4007 GCF_051866655.1 Intestinibacter sp. | reverse complement strand
CAGATTATTAATTATTGTAAGGAGTAAATTTTTATGGCACAAAATAATTTATCTAATAAATCGGAAAATTATGAGGATATGCTGATTTACATAGCTGAATTATATTATTTAAAGGGGTTATCTCAACAACAAATAGCAGATATAACTCATCAATCTAGAACAAATATTTCGCGCCTTCTAAAGATATGTGTAGAAAAGGGAATCGTCGAATTTAGAATAAAAAAACCAACAGGGAAGAGAATCTACACAGCATCTCAACTTGAACAGATGTTTAACTTAAAAAAGGCTATAGTAGTCCCAAATGGAGGAACTCCAGAGCAGCTAAGAAGAAGAGTAGCAGTAGAGGCTGGCGAGTATTTGAGCAGTATCTTAAAGGACGATATTTTGATCGGGATAAACTGGGGTTCTACGGTTTATGAGATAGTGAATAATTTTACTGTGGATCGTAAATACGACATAGATGTAATTCAACTATTAGGTGGTGTTAACTCTAAGCTACGTGGTGCTGATGGTCAACATATACTTCAATCATTTTCATCGAATTTTAACGGAACAGGATATATTTTAAATGCACCTTTTATAGTTCAAAATAAAGAGATAAAACAACTGTTGATGCAAGAGCCACCTATAAAAGAGCATTTTTCAAAAATGAAAAAAACTGACATCGCAATCCTAGGAATAGGAAACCACACTCCAGAGTCGTCTATATACAATTCTGGTTACCTTACTGATGAGGAAATGGAAATGCTAAAAAACGATGATGCAGTTACAGATATCTGCGGATACGGTATAGATATCGACGGAAATCCAGTTGAAACTGTGACTACAGGAAGGATAATAGGGGTTGAATTAGATGTTTTAAAAACTATACCAGTTCGTATCGGATGTCTATCCGGCGTTCAAAAAACTCAGGCTGTACTTGGTGCGCTTAGAGGAGGATATATAAATGTGTTGGTTATCGATGAGGAAACTGCTAATGCTGTTATGATAGCAGAAGTAGATGGGAAGCATAATAAATAATTAGTGTGAAATTTAATTTTGAAAATGTTTGCATTGTTGATATTTCTTATTGCTATATTCAAATTTTTTATATACTATCTATAGTATAAGTACAAAATATAAAGCGGTTGGAAGGAGATTATTAAAATGCAATTAGGAATTAGAATGAAGGTCGATGCAGTACCTCATAAAGACTATTCTAAAAAACGTATGGAGGATTTTATAAGTAGAAGATTTGGAGATAGAAAGTATAAATTAGAGGAATGTCCAAATATTAAAGAAAATAAAATTCAATTTATTTTTGAGATGAAAGAATTAAAGGAAGATTTTATAACAGAAATTCGTGAAATTACTGAGGCGTTTCAACAAATAGGAACATTAAATATGTATGAAATTACAGCATGTAATTCTGAATTTATACAATAATTGTGAAATTAAACGGGGCTTATGGAAGGATTAAACTTGCTATAAGTCCCGTTTTGGTTTAAGTGTAGGATGCTTCCTCTATAAATCTTTTTACTGCAAAGCTTGTATATCTCGTGTTTGGATAGTGAAAAAACAATTCTCTGATAGTCAGCTTTGAGTTTAATTTATAGTATTTTAAATCTCCGTATATCGGCATGTTTTTTATTAAAGTATCACTGACTAGGGCTATTCCCATGTTGCTGCAGACTATATTATACGATGTGACTAGCTGTTCTACTTCTAGTATGATTTTAGGGGAAAAATCAGCCTCTTTGCAGAGCATATCAAATCGATTTCTAGTGTCATTACCTGGATAAAGAGCTACAAATGGATAATTTTCAAAGGATTTCATACTGATAGCAGTAGAGGCTTTGTCTAAGTGGACATCGTTTATTATATCCTCCTTAGAAAGACCACATTTTGATAATTCGCTGTCTAATTTTAGCTTATTTGGGACAGCTAATAAGAGATTTTCAGTGTGAAAAACCTTCTTTTCATATATATTTTCATCAATCGGATAATTATCTAAAATCAAGTCTAAGATTCCTTTTTTAATTTGATCCTCTAGATAAAAAATATTACCTTCATGGAGCTCTATTTTTATCTCTGGGTATTTATCTGTGAAGCTTTTTATGATTTTTGGCAAAACAAAAGACGTGCAGAGGTTGTTTGAGCCAATTGCGATTTTGCCTGATTTTAAATCTCTGACATCGTTTAAATAAGTCTCAAAATTATTTTGCAAGGTCATAATTTGCTCTACATATCGGATATATTCTACACCGTACTCAGTCAATTGAATAGGCTTTACATTTCTATTGAAAATTGGTATTCCTAGCTTCTTTTCAACCTTTTTTACCATAGCGCTTAGACATGGCTGTGTCACATATAGATTCTTGGCGGCCTTTGAAAAGCTCTTTTCCTTGTATACTTCATATACGTATTCCATATTTTGAAACATTTTATCATCACCTACAATAATATAAATAAATATTTATACTATTTATAAATATATAAATATTTGATTTTATTATAGTATGACCCTATACTTAAATCAATAGATAAAAGGAAGTGATAAAATGTACAAAACAATTGGTATTATAGGAGGAATGGGGCCAAAAGCTACTTGTGATTTAATGGAAAAAATTATAGCATCAACAGATGCAGAAAATGACCAAGGGCATATTCATATATGTGTTGATTGTAATACAAATATACCGGATAGAACAAAAGCGATAGTAGACCACGGGAAAAATCCAATTCCAGAAATGGTCAAAAGTGGCATTCGTCTAGAGTCTATGGGCGCAAATTTACTCATAATGCCATGTAATACAGCACATTATTTCTACGATGAATTGATAAAATACTTAGATGTGCCTTTTTTAAATATGCCTCTCGAAACAGGAAAATATTTAAAAAAGAAAGGTATTAAAAAAGTGGGAATCCTAGCAACAGATGGAACTGTCCAAAGTAAAATTTACGACAAACCCTTGATGAACCAAGGTATAGAAGTAGTGTACCCATCGAGCGAAAATCAAAAATCAGTCATGTCTCTTATATACGATTGTGTAAAATCACATCACAAAGATTACAGTGAGGTACCTATAGGAAATGTAGTACAAGAGCTTGTAGATAAAGGCGCGGAAAAAATTATTTTAGCTTGTACTGAGCTTCCGATAGCTTTTAGGGATTTGGGGATTGATCAAAATTGTGTAGATCCTACTCTTATATTGGCGCAATCTGCCGTTGAGTTTGCAGGGGCTAGGGTTGTTGAGCAATAGTTTTAATTTAAGAGATTTTATAACCCATTTATAGTAAAATAAAATTGTAAAACAAAAATGGGGGGAAACAAAATGAAAAAGATAATATCAGTATTTTTAGCATTAATGCTAGCATTAACTAATTTTCAAGGAATAACTCAATCCTTTGCTGAGACAGGAACCTTACTAGAAGGAACAGGTCTTTACTACACTATTTCAAACAATGAAGTCGCTATAACCGATGCCGATACAACTATTTCTGGGGAAGTTATAATTCCACAAGCTATAGAAGGCTATCCAGTAACTAGTATAGCCAAGAGCGCCTTTTCAAGTTGTAAAAGTATTACAGGTATCACTATTCCAGAAGGTGTAACTACAATATATGATAATGCTTTTTACGGCTGTAGTAATCTTGTGAGTGTGAGTATACCAAACAGCATGACTACTATAAGTATTAGGGCTTTTCAATTTTGCGGAAAGCTTACAAATATAAATATTCCATCGTCTGTAAAAACTATAGGCAAAGAGGCTTTTGCTAGCTGCACTAGCCTTAAGAATATGACTATTCCAGAGAGCGTTACAGAGTTAGGAAGTGGTGTTTTTAGTAAGTGTGTAGCACTAGAAAGTGTCAATATTCCAAATGGGATAAAGGCTATAGGAAACAATACGTTTGAAAGATGTAATAGCCTAAAGAGTATAGATATACCAGATAGTGTGACTAGTATAGGTAATAATGCATTTGAAAGATGTACTAGCTTTACAAGTGTGACTATACCAGAAAATGTC
>NZ_JBJDXL010000283.1:0-4014 GCF_051866655.1 Intestinibacter sp. | reverse complement strand
CAAAGGCTTTGGAGTTTCAACGGTTAAGCCAACACCTAGTGCAGCATCACCAATATATTTAAATGCCATTATTGTTTAAGTGTAAATGTTATTCTATGTGGTAAAGCAGATGAATACGTATCACTCTTAGTCCAGACTTTGTATGGGAATCCATTAATAGTCTCAGTAGAAGTAGTCCATCCATTTAAATCTACATTTAAATACCCAAGTCCTCCATCTACTAAGAATGAATCTAGAGTAGTATTCTGTCCTGGAAGTTTAACTACGGCTTTTCCAGATAATGAGAAATTAATAGTCCCAGAAGATGAACCAAACGCCACAAGCTACTATTTAGTAACATCAGAAGTATTTCCAGCATACCAAGGATAAGTGGCAGTTACATAAGCAAATGTAGATATTTGTCCTGCTTCTATTCTCTTATCTGTTATCTATCCTTTATTATCAATAAGATATTCTCCAGCATCATATGATACTGTAGCAGAATAAGAATATAATCCGATACTTGAGTATGAACTAACTTCTGACCCATTATAGGTAATTTTCTCAACTCTATCAGTTTCCTCTCCTGCATCATTTTTAATAAATGTAAGAGTAGGAATCTAGAACTCAGAACCTACTTCTACTAATGATTGCATAGAACTATAATATAATTGAGGTTGTACTAAATCCCTTACAGTAGTTGGAAATATTAAAGTATCAATAATTTCTGTGAAACTCTTTCCCTTAAGTTGCTCAACAGTTGTTCCACTTACTACTGTTGAAATAGTTTCATCAGGAAGTTCTGTTTGATAGGTAGCCACTACTTCTAAATCAGATTGAATACTAGTTATATTCTAAGTATTCTCATCTACTTTAGTATTAGTTTCCTCTTGTGCCTAAATAATAGTCTATATCTAAGAATTTGCTTCATCTAAATCTGGCTGCAAATCCTTTACATATACTCCATTATTAATCTGTAGTGCATTTCCTTCTTCCTCAGATATGTTAACTTCAATATTCTCTTCTATTTTAATAGTTTGAGAACCTTCTAGATTCTAAGTAATCCAGTTTAGAATATTCTAATCTACATCAATATTCTCTATAGCATCATTAATATCAGATATAGCCTAGTTAATAGTCTCTATACTACTTTGAATAGTTTCTATATCCGCTGTATGAGTATCAAGCTACCCCTGCACATTAGTTTCAAATTCTGAAACTGCATGTTTTACCTATTCAAATTCTTCCCTAAGAGCCGCAATTTCTTCTGTATTAGCTTCGTACTAGCTTATAAAAAATAAAGCATAGTCAATAGCATCCTTTACAGTGTTAATATTATCAACTAAATCACTGGAATATTTCCATTTCTGTTCTATATACTGAACTAAGTCTGTTTGGGCTTCTATAGTTCCATCTATATTTCCCCACAGCAGGCTCTACTCATCTGCAATTCCTAAATTCTTTCTAACCTTAGCTTTTTCTAACTAAGTTCTATATTCTCCTAAGTAATTATCTCTTAATAGAGGAATAGGATCACTTTTAATAGTAAATCCTTTCTTACCACAGGGAACTACATCTGCATTATTTACCGAAGTGTAAATAGGCTGTATCATTCTAGTTTAGTAATTGCTATTTAATAAATTCGTTATTATCTAAAGTATAAGGTAAGTTGATATAGCATATAAGATTCATTATTTCCTTATAATCATCCCTATATCCATTCTTTAACCTTTTAACAAAAGACTTATATCTTTTAATGGCTTTATGTTTAAGAGCATCCACAGTTTAAATGACGATTAGGTTCATGGCAATCGCAGAATCCACCACAAGTTCTAAACATGGATAATATTCTCTCTGCTTCCATGAACTATTTAAAGCCTATTAAATAATCTATAATATTTAAAGTCATCCAAATAAAATCTCTAGCAAACGTATCTGGATTTTCACTAGCGCATTTATTTAATAGACTATCAAATATTTTCTTACAATAATTAATATAGCACTATTGAAGATTTCCAGTGAAGAATACATCTACCTTACATTTCTTAATAGTGGTTCCTTCTATATTTCTTTCTAGAATTTCTTTTACAGAAGTTTCTTCCAGTTCTCCTTCTACTTCCTTAAATATCTTCTCTCCGTCAGTAATATAAATTGTCTCATAATACTCTTTATATTCTTCTGAGGCATTTTCATACCAATCCATATTAGGAAGTATTATATGGTCAACTACATAATATCCATCATCTTTTACATTAAAAGTACAAGAATCAAGGTCTTCTGTATGTTTATTTAAGAGAACATCAATTAGAGTAGCTTCTCCAATTCCCATTTTAATTATTGTATTTAAAGTAGCACTTTCACTATATTTATAAGAATCATAGGAAGTTGTTACCTCTAAATCTTCATCAATATACTATCCATACTCTTTAGAATAGTCTTCTACAGTAATTTCTCCTGTAATTTTTGTATGTATATCAATACTAAATTCCATTATTGTATAATAGATAATAAGTTAGGACCACGCCAAATAGTACCATCATCTGCTGCATTTAACACATTATTTACAGAAGTGGCAGTAATCATCCATAGTTTTCCTGTGAAATCAGTTGGGCCATCCACAGACCATATACTTCCAGGATCAGTACTAGTAGTATTTACTGAAGGAATATCTCCAGCAGTAACCGTATACCTCATTTCTAGCTAACTATCAAAAGCCCATCTACCAAACTATGCAGGTTCAGAAAACCTTTGCCATTTAGCATTAACCTTCTTTCTAGTTGCAATAAATACATACGGAGTTGCAGGACCAATACTTACAGGAGTTTCTGACCATCCTTCTGGAAGGGAGTTGTCAAATGCTGTTAAGTCTTCTTGTTCTTTCCCATCTGGGTCTAATATTGGATCCCCGTACCCATCTTTAAGAACTGGATAGGTGATTGTAGGAGCAACTCCTGTTGATTTAGCAATATAAATATTCTGTATTATCTCTGCGGTTTGTGCAGCAACAATTTCATAAGTTGTATTAAGCTCAGTTGACTCATCCTATCCAGCATAAGTTATTATAGTACGTTTCCAAGTATATGGTAAGTCTGACGTAGGAGATTCAAATTCTGAACCCCAATTTACTGTATCAAGTTTAATCTCATCTTTATCAGCAGTTGTTGCTCTTGTATATGTAATATTAATTTTTATCTATTTAGTAGCATCTGCTGCACCAGTAAGATTACTTATTTCTGACCATAAGGCTTTTAAATTGGATTCAACTGTTTCCTTAGAATCCCCATTACCTGTAGCATTACTCTAAACAACTTCTGCATGAGTTATGGGGTATATTGTCTATTTACCCTGATTATATAACTATGTTCCTGTCATGACATTAATTGTCTTACTTTATCATTATATGGATTACCATCATGAAGCTAAGCTAGCTCAATCTAAGTTCTCTTCTCTTCAATATCCATTTGTCTATCTTTATAGGTTTTATCTGTTTGAGCTTTGAACCAATTAACCTAATATTCTAATTGTATTTTCTATTGCTCTAACTACATTCTAGCTTCATCAAGCTGCTTAATTTTCTACTATGATTGTTGCAATTCTTTCTGTGCCTATTGTAGCTATTGAGAAGTTTCTTCTAATTTCTATCCAAGTTGTTGAAGCTAATTATTCTCTTCTTTCTATTTCTACATAGATTTCTATACAGTATATTTTAGCTATGTAAGACTTTTTGCAGTTAGTGCTTCAAATATAATATCTGGAGAAATCTACTGACTCTTAATTAATTCTGGAATTATAGACTTAATAGTCTACATATCCTACATTACATCAGTACTAGATATAATATGTATATCAAAGTCAGTTAGAGTAAAATGTTCAGGTAGTGCTGTAAATACTCTCTAATATTTATCACCCAGAATTATAGTTCCTGTAACTCCCTTCTTATATGTAATTTTAGCCTAATTCAGACAATCTAATAGCATTTCACATGTTATTAAATCCATCTACTAGAAATAGTGCTTAGTTACAATAAATGAGTTC
>NZ_JBJDXL010000282.1:0-4025 GCF_051866655.1 Intestinibacter sp. | reverse complement strand
GCCTGCTGATTGAAATAATTTAGATTTTTGTTTATTATTTGGAATTAGCATTATTCTAAATGTCTTTATCATACTATATTAACTCCTCAATTATTTTCTTAGCTTTATTATCTATATTCTCCTAAAGCCTACAAATAAATACAGTATTATTTTCTCTTCTAGTATCTGTTATAAACTTATCTCAATTTTTAAGCGTTTGAACCGTTTTTTCTATTTTATTTGCAAATTATAATATTGAGTAATATTTAATTTATTTATTACTTCAATAGCATTATATATAATCTATAAAAATATACTATGGTTTTATGGATTTTTATAGATTATATTAGCTGTTATATGCCTCCTTGTATAAAATCATTATAATTATAGCACAATAAATACCGATGAATTATGAGAATTGATTATTAAAATTAATTCCAAAATGGAATGTATTTATCCTATAATGAATTGATTTAAAGTGTAAGGTGTTATACTATAATAATTAAGAAATGTTGTTATATAAATGTAAATTTAGCAATAGCTTAAATAATTTAACCCACCCTTGCACGATAATTAATTTATCGTGTTTTTTTTTAATATACGATTAAAATAAATAATAAAATGATATTTTAAAATAAAATAGGGGATAATAATATGAATAGTCAAAAAATGAATCAATTTATTAGAAGTGTAAAATTAAATAGAGATAAAGTTAAGGATTTTGAGAAGTATCCTTTTAATTTGCCGATTATCAAAAATCTAGACAAAATAGAGTTTCACCCAAATGTAACGTTTATAGTCGGTGAAAATGGATCTGGAAAGTCAACTATACTAGAATCTATAGCTGTTTCATATGGATTTAATCCAGAAGGAGGAACTAAAAATTTTAATTTTAGCACAAATGAGACACATTCGTGTTTATATGATTTTATAACTATAGTCAAAGGAGTTAAAAAGCCACGAGATGGATTTTTTTTGAGGTCAGAGAGCTTTTATAACGTGGCTACGAATATAGACGATTTAAATTCAGAAAATCCAAGTGAGAGATTTATGAATAGCTATGGAGGCAAATCGCTTCATAAAAGATCTCATGGAGAAGCTTTTTTCTCACTTATTATGAATAAATTTACAGGAAATAGCTTATATATTTTAGATGAGCCAGAAGCTGCTCTATCTCCAACGAGACAGATGAGCTTAATATCTAGAATAGACGAGCTAGTAAAGCAAGGAAGTCAATTTATAATAGCAACACATTCGCCGATTTTAATGGCGTATCCAAATAGCTTTATATATCAAATAAAAGAAGATATTCAAAAGGTAAAATACGAAGACAGTGAAAACTACAATATAACGAGAGAATTTTTAAATAATTATAAAAAAATGATACATATACTGACTAAATAATATATAATACCTATTAAAGAATAAATTTAAGGAGGCACGAGATGGCTGAACAAAGAGTAACAGGATCTTCTCAAAGAAATGCCAAGGATGTGGCATACGAGCTTACAGAACTATATTATACTACTGTTGTAAACAAAGACTACACAAAAGACGTCGCTCCAGAAGAAGTGGCAGAAACTTACTTAAAAATATACAACAAGATAGTGGGCTGTAAATAATATAAAAAATTTTAACAATCTACTAAGTTAAAGACACTTTATATATTTTAAAAATATAGTTAAAATATAAATGATATTAAAAAAATAGTTGTATTTATGTAAAATATTATACATAAAACGACTATTTTTTTAGATTTTAACCCCAAAAAAATTTACTGTAAAAAATTTCAAAAAGAAAACGATATCAAAAAAAAATTTTGTTTACTTAGAATATAAAACAATATACAATATACATAGAGAAACAAATAGATATTTATTTTTAATATTTATTATCTTTTTAGCTTTTATATTTATCCATAAAATGGGTAATATAAATTTAATATATTATAAAAAATTATAAAGTTTAGGAATTGAAAGAGGGAAGAAATATGAATTACAAGGAAATCTACAATCAATGGCTAGAAAGTGATTATTTCGATGCTGAAACAAAAAAAGAACTAGAAAATATTAAGGGAAATGAAAAAGAAATAGAAGACAGATTCTACACAGACTTAGAATTTGGTACAGCAGGACTTAGAGGAATAATAGCAGCAGGAACTAACAGAATAAATATATACACTGTAAGAAGAGCAACTTTTGGTCTTGCAAACTACATAGTAAAAAATACTACTGAAGAAGAAAAAAATAGAGGAGTAGTAATAGCTCACGACAATAGACACATGTCAAGAGAATTTTGTATAGAAGCTGCAAATACATTAGCTGCTTGCGGTATAAAAGCATATATATTCGATTCATTAAGAACAACTCCAGAATTATCTTTTGCAGTTAGAAAATTACACACTATAGCAGGTATAGTTATAACAGCAAGTCACAATCCACCAGAATACAATGGATACAAAGTATATTGGGAAGATGGAGCACAAGTAATGCCAGAAATAGCATCAGCAATAACTGCTGAAGTAAATGCTATAAAAGATTACTCAACAATACCTACTATAAAAGAAGATCAAAAAGACCTAGTTATAATGCTAGGAGCAGAACAAGACACTGCATTTATAGAAGCAGTAAAAACTCAAGTAATAAAAACTGAATTAGTTAAAAAAGTTGGAAAAGAATTTAAAATAGTTTACACTCCACTTTGCGGAACAGGAAACGTACCTGTAACTCGTGCATTATCAGAAGTTGGATTTGAAAATATAATAGTAGTACCAGAAGAACAAAATCCAGATCCTAATTTTGCTGGAATAGAATATCCAAACCCAGAAGAACACAAAGCATTAACTAGAGGTATAGCTTTAGCTAAAGCTGAAGGTGCTGACTTAGTTATGGCAACTGACCCAGACTGCGATAGAGTTGGTATAGCTGTAAGAACTACAACAGGAGAATACGCACTTCTTACTGGTAACCAAATAGGTGCAATGTTAACTAACTACATAATAGAAAGCTCTAAAGAAGAAGGTAAATTAGATCCTAAAGCTACATTAGTTAAAACTATAGTAACTTCAGAATTCGGAGCAGATATCGCTAGAGCTAATAACTTAGACGTAATAAACGTACTTACTGGATTTAAATTCATAGGAGAAAAAATAAAATCTTTCGAAGAAACAGGAGATAAAACTTACTTATTCGGATACGAAGAAAGCTACGGATACTTAGTAGGAACTCATGCTAGAGATAAAGACGGTGTAGTAGCATCTTTATTAATAGCTGAAATGGCAGCTTACTACTATGACAAAGGATTAAGCTTATACGAAGGATTACAAGCTCTATATGAAAAATACGGATATTTCAAAGAAAAAACTATATCATTAACTTTAAAAGGTATAGAAGGTCTAGCTAAAATAAAAGAAATAATAACTTACTTCAGAGAAAATGATATAAATGAATTCAATAGCACAAAAGTAGTAGATTTAAAAGACTATCAAAAAGGAATAGATGGATTACCTAAGTCAAATGTGTTAAAATATTTCTTAGAAGATGGTTCATGGATAGCTGTAAGACCATCAGGAACTGAACCAAAACTTAAATTCTATGTAGCTGTAAAAGGCGAAGATGAAGCTAAATGCTTAGAAAAAATAGCTAACATAGAAGCAGACATAAACAAAATAATTGAACAAGTTAAATAATAAAAGTATTTAAATGTGACAACCATTTAATAAAAATAAATAATTTTACTAAAAAGACTGCATAAATTATAAAAATAGTTTTTATAATTGTGCAGTCTTTTTATATAAAAAAACTTTCCCACGCGAAGGGTCCCACCCATTCGCATAGCGATTTCTAATTTAAAAAACATTGACACCATTCAAACCTATTATTATCAATTCAGAGTCATTGTAATTATATTTAATAACTTTGTGACATAGGTATAAAGTGCCAAATAGTTGGACATAATAAAACTAATAATTACCTAAGTAGGGAGGGTTTGGTATGTTCAATGAAAGACATTCAGATATGTTTAATTCGAAAAGAAACAACGTGAGA
>NZ_JBJDXL010000281.1:0-18339 GCF_051866655.1 Intestinibacter sp. | reverse complement strand
ACCTTCTTGTATTATTTGGTTTGTAAATACTGATAAATGTGATTCACTTCCCATAATAAAGTCTAATCCTGCAAATGCTACAACTAATAGTACTGCAGCCACACCTATTAATACAATCTTTTTAAAATCCAATTTAACATCGAATATCAACAGTATAAATAGTAAATAAGCTACACATTCTGATATAGCACCGCCGACATTCGCTCCCATAGAAGGCATCGCACTAGTAGCCAAAATAACTATTGCCAATATAACTGCAAGCCATTTTGGTATTTTTTTGTAGTTTAATAAAATAGCCAATGCAAATACGGCACTTGCAATAGTTACACCTTCGTATTCATTACCTACACCGTAGTATCTAGCCCCATTTATAGCATCATAGCTCATTATACAGCCCTTCATAAGAGGTGTACCTAACACACAATCGATTATTATAAGACCTATTGTAATCAATGCATAGAATCCCATCTGTTTTAAATCATCGTGCTTAAACAATTTACGTCCTATCAAATAATAAATAATTGTCATAATCAGTACTCCAACTACTAAGCCTGTTTGAGTTTTAAATTGAAATACAGGAGCTGATAAAAATGCCAACGGCATTATAAGACCTAATTTTATAAGCTCTTTTAAAACTTTAAATATTTGTTCTCTGCCAAATCCCTTTTGTTTTTTAGGTATTTTTTCCTTAAATAATAAAGCTACCATAGCTATAACCCAAGATGCAGAGACTATACCTACAAATGTATTTACAACTGTAGCTCTTATGCTATTTACAGAAACTATTCTCTGATATTTATCTAAAAGCTTTTCTATATTATTTTCATCTTTAACGCTGTTAAATGATTTACCTATCATCAATTCATTTTTCAATCCAAATTGATTTAAAATATCTACACCTATATCGATATTACTTACTATTCCATCTTCTCTTGTTGTTGAAGATTCTAAAAGTCCGTATCCTTCATTTTGGAATTTTATAATAGGAGATAATCTTCTCTTATTTAAATAATCTAAATCACTTTCAAATTCACTTACTATATAAATAGTGTCATTTTCTCCTACCATATCGAATACTTCTTTTAGATATCCATCTATTCTCTGATAAATTCTATTTTTCATAGATTCATAAGTATTTTCATTTAGAGATTTTCTATATTGATCTAATCTATATGTATCTCCAAGCTCTATAAAAATAGCATCGCTACTTTCATAGTATTTTTTTGTCTCTGATTTTAATTTTTCGTAATCAGTTGAAATAGCATATGGCATGGTATTATCTTCGATATTTATATCATCTACGTTGCCTGACTCAACTCTACCGTATTGATCCATACATACTAATGCTAAATTTCTTATTTTTTTGATTTCTCCACTTTTTTCTATATCACTATTTCCAAGTAAAGCAACCTTTAGGTTATTTTCCTGTAATGTAGAACCAAGCATACCTAAAGTTGCTCCATAGCTTCCATAATCGAGATTTTGATTTATATTTCTATTTATTTTTAAGTTGTTGATTTCAAGTGGCTTAACTCCTGTCACAGATTCGAATTGTACCTTTTCGTCTTCGTTTAAATTTTCAAATTTATTGTAATCCTCATCTAAAACATTAGCTCTAACACCCGCACCTATACTAGCAAAAGATTTTTGGTCTGTATTTGAACCACCATCACCTTTAGTCGTCATAAGTGCGACATAACCACTATTTTGTGTTTTTTGCTTGATTGTAGGTATCTCAAGTAAATTTTCTAAGCTAGTCCTATTTAAACTGATATATATGACCTTTCCATTTGAATTTTCAGCTGTATCTGCATATATACTAGACATGGAAAAGCTTAAACATACTATTAGTGATAATAAAAAGGATATTAATCTTTTTTTCATTAAGCTACCTCTTTCTATTTTTAATTCAAAAAGCAAGAACTCCAATTATTTAGATAAATAGCTTTTTAATAATTCTTTTAACAATTCATCTCTTTCGTATTTTTTGATTATAGTTCTCGCATTTCTATTGCTTGTTATATAACTCGAATCCCCAGAAAGTATATATCCTATAATTTGATCAATTGGATCATAGCGCTTCTTTTCATCTAAAGCCTCATATACGTACTCAAGAGTTTCTCTTATAGTTAATTTACCTTCTGATATTCCTTCAAATTTCATCGTATAATCTAAATTTTTATCCATCTTAAAGCCCCCTATTAAAATTAAAATCCCAAAAGCTCTAAAAATTAGAGCCTTTGGTAATTTTCAAAGTATTATTTTACTTGGCTTTTGATAACCTCACTAGCATAGCTTAGAGCTTCATCTATCTTTGTAGCGTCAGGTGCTCCAGCTTGAGCCATGTTAGGTCTTCCGCCACCTTTTCCACCTGCTATTTTAGCGATTTCTTTTACTATGTTTCCACTGTGGATTCCTTTTTCTATTACGTCTTTAGTTGCTGTAACTACGAAGTTTACTTTAGAATCACTTACATTAGAGATTGCTACTACACCGCTTTGTAATTTGTCTCTTAGATTATCTGCCATTTCCTTTAATGAATTCATATCCATTCCTTCGAATTTTGCAGTTACTAAGTTAACTCCATTTACTTCTACCTTAGAATCCATAACCTTATCAGCTGATTGTAAGCTCATTTTAGCTTTTACATCGTGTAATTCTTTTGCTAGAGATTTATTTTCTTCTACTAAAGCATGTGCTCTATTTATTAGGTTGTCTTCTTTTGTTTTTAGAGCAGTACAAGCTTCTTCTATTAATTCATCTCTTGAATTTAAGTATTCGTATACACTTCTTCCTGTAATAGCTTCTATTCTTCTTACTCCAGCTGCTACTCCACCTTCAGATAGTATCTTGAATAATCCTACTTGTGAAGTATTTGTTAAGTGAGTACCTCCACAAAGTTCAATTGAATAATCTCCCATAGATACAACTCTTACTTCGTCGCCGTATTTTTCACCAAATAAAGCCATAGCACCTTTATTCTTAGCTTCATTTATACCCATAACTTCACAGTTTATATCAAGAGATTGTAAAATAACGTCGTTTACTTTTCTTTCTACTATTTCTAGTTCGTCCTTTGATATTGGTTCAAAGTGAGTTATATCGAATCTAAGTCTATCTGGAGTTACTAATGAACCTGCTTGGTTAACGTGTTCTCCTAAAGTTTCTTTTAAAGCCTTGTGTAATAAGTGAGTAGCTGAATGGTTTCTAGCAGATGCCATTCTTAATTCTCTATTTACTAATGATTTTAAATCATCTTTAGTATTTATGCTACCTTTTTTCACAATACCTATGTGTTTTATTGTATTATTTGCACCTTTTTTAGTATTTATAACTTCAAATACTGCATTTTCATTTTCTAATATACCATGGTCACCAACTTGACCTCCACCTTCTGCATAGAAAGTAGTTTTGTCAAGTACTACTACTGCTTCGTCTCCTTCTTTTATAGTATCTACTATTTGGTCGTCTTTAACTATAGCAGTTACTTTACCTACAGTTGTAAGATGATTGTATCCTTCGAATGTAGATGCCACAGAAGAATCTAAAGTAGAAAGTGGATCTTCTTTCCAGCTTTCACCTTCCATATTACCTCTAGCATTTCTAGCTCTTTCTCTTTGTTTGTCCATTTCTTCGTTAAAGCCATCTTCATCTAGGTCAAATCCAACTTCTTCTAGTATTTCTTGAGTTAAATCCATTGGGAATCCATAAGTATCGTATAATTTAAATACTTTTTCACCAGCTAATGTCTTTTGGCCACTTGCTTTTAATTCTTCTATATAAGAATTTAATATTTCACTACCTTGATCTATTGTTTCATTGAATTTTTCTTCTTCTATTTTTATAACCTTTTTGATATATCCTTCTTTTTCAACAAGCTCTGGATAAGCTTCTCCACTGACTTCTTTAACTACATCGAATAAATTGTATAGGTAGTCTTCTTTTATTCCTAATAATTTACCGTGACGAGCAGCTCTTCTTAGTAATCTTCTAAGAACATATCCACGTCCTTCATTTGATGGAAGTACACCGTCAGCTATCATAAAGCTTGTTGCTCTTATATGGTCAGTTATTATTCTTATAGATACGTCTTTTTTGTGATCTTCACCGTATTTTACACCTGAAATTTTTTCTATTTCGTCTATTATAGCTCTTATAGTATCTACCTCGAATATGTTGTCTACATCTTGCATTATGCAACCCATTCTTTCAAGACCCATACCAGTATCTATGTTTTTATGTTCAAGAGAAGGATAGCTACCATCTTCTTGTCTGTCAAATTGAGTGAATACTAAGTTCCAGAATTCTAAGTATCTATCGCAATCACATCCTGGTTTACAGTCAGGGCTTCCACATCCATATTCAGGACCTCTATCGTAGTACATTTCTGAACAAGGTCCACATGGTCCTAGACCTATTTCCCAGAAGTTATCGTCTTTACCTAATCTTACTATTCTTTCTGCTGGTATACTTGTATGCTTTAACCATAAATCATGAGCTTCATCATCGTCTAAATAAACTGTAACCCATATTTTTTCTTCTGGTATATGTAGATGTTCAGTTACAAATTCCCAAGCCCATTTTATAGCATCTTCCTTGAAGTAATCTCCAAATGAGAAGTTACCCATCATTTCGAAGAAAGTACCATGTCTAGCAGTTTTACCTACATTTTCTATATCTCCAGTTCTTATACATTTTTGAACTGTACTCATTCTGTTTTTTGGTGGAACTTCAACTCCTGAAAAATAATTTTTAAGTGGAGCCATACCTGAGTTTATTAAAAGTAAACTTTTGTCGTTTTTAGGTATTAAAGAAGAACTCTTACCTATATAATGTTCCTTAGATTCAAAGAAATCTGAGAAAGCTTTTCTTATTTCATTACAACCCATTTTTTTCATAATTTATTACCTCCTAAACCTTCAATGTCTTACAATTTGATTGTTATAAAATTAAAAAACCTCGCACCTATAAATAAATTATAGGGGCGAGGTGTATTCGCGGTACCACCCTAGTTACCATATAAATGGCATCTTCGGAAAACCTTAGCTATAACGTAACTACCGGCAATTCATACTAAGCTCCGAATTGCTACTCCAAGACTGCTTCAAATATCCTGTACTTAAAGACTCTCACCTATGTCCTCTCTCTGTAAAGCCATCGAATATTTTACTATTCCTCTTCGCTGTATTTTAAATATTAATTACTAATATTAATTTAAATTATAAATCGCATTTTGTCAACAAATATTTTATTTTAAAAGCCCTATTTAAAGATTATCAAGTCGAATTTTTATCTAAAAGCTACTTTCGATTATACCTCCGCCGACTACTTTATCTCCGTCGTACATAACTACAGACTGTCCCTTTGTTATAGCTCTTTGTGCTTCGTCGAATACTATCTTAATCTTGTCCTTTGCGACCTTGTAAACTGTGGCATCTGCTGGTCTTGCAGAGTATCTTACCTTAGCCTTAACTCTAATAGGCTCTGTGATATCTTCTACTGATATAAAGTTTACGTCCTTTGCAATTAAGTTATGCTTGAATAAATCCTCGTTATCTCCTAATACTACAGTATTATTCTTGGCATTTATATCTATTACAAACATAGGCTTCCCAAATGCTATACCTAAGCCCTTACGTTGTCCTATAGTGTAATTTACGATACCTTTATGTCTTCCAAGTACCTTACCATTAGTATCTACAAAATTTCCTTCTTTTATTCTTTTATTTGAATGTCTTTTTACGTAATTTGCATAGTCGTTGTCTTTTACGAAACATATCTCTTGGCTGTCTGGCTTATTATGTACTATAAGTCCAAGCTCCTTAGCCATTTCTCTTACTTTATCCTTTTCATAATCACCTATAGGAAGCAATGTATGCTCTAGTTGATCTTGTGTCATATTGTATAGAGCGTAAGTTTGGTCCTTTTTATCTGTAACTGATTTTGTAAGTAGATATCTACCTGTCTCTTCATCCTTTTCAATTCTAGCATAATGACCTGTAGCTACATAGTCACATCCTATTTGTTTAGCCCTTCTGTATAAATCGTCAAATTTTATATGCTTATTGCAAGCTATACATGGATTTGGCGTTCTCCCATTTATATATTCATCTATAAAATAATCTATTACCTTCTCTTTAAATACTTCTTTAAAGTTCAACACGTAAAATGGTATGTCTAACTTTTGAGCAACACTTCTCGCATCTTCTACGGCTTCTAAAGAGCAGCATCCACCTTCATTTTCTATTAAGTCGTACTCCTCATCGTCTTGCCACAATTTCATAGTTACTCCAATTACATCGTATCCTTGTTTTTTTAATAAATAAGCTGCAACAGAGCTGTCTACTCCACCGCTCATACCTATCATTACCTTTTTCTTCATTCTACTCTATCACCTCGTTTTTATATTATATCTATTTTGCGATAAATTTAAAAGTATTAAACAAAAAATATATCGAAAATGAAAAAATCTTTGAGAAAGCCCCAAAGATTTTTCCTTTATTTAATTTAGTAATTATTATTCATCGTCTTCTTCTACACCATGGTCATGATCTTCGTCTGGAACGAAATCATCTAATTCAGGTATGCTTACGTTGTTTTTCTTAGCATAATCTAAAAGAGCAGCTTTTATAGCTTGTTCTGCTAAAACTGAACAGTGCATTTTTACTGGTGGAAGTCCATCTAAAGCTTCTGCTACAGCTTTGTTTGTTAATGCTAAAGCTTCATGTATGCTTTTACCTTTTATAAGCTCTGTAGCCATTGATGAACTAGCTATTGCAGAACCACATCCAAATGTTTGGAATTTAACGTCTTTTATTATTTCGTCTTCAACATCTAAATAGATTTTCATTATATCTCCACATTTAGCGTTTCCTACTTCACCTACACCGCTTGCATTTTCTATTTCACCAACATTTCTTGGATTTAAGAAATGTTCCATTACTTTATCACTATATTGCATAATCTTGTTCCTCCTAAATTAATTCTATATTCTCTATCTATTATTAAAGCTTATATTATTATAAGTCGATTTTCAAATTATTTTTCTTCTGGATGTTCTTTTAAATAAGTTTGATATAATGGAGATAATTCTCTAAGTCTAGCTATTACCTTTGGTAAATTTTCTAGTATATAATCTATATCGTCTTCAGTTGTGAAATCTCCAACTGTAAGTCTTAAAGAACCATGAGCTAATTCATGTGGTAATCCTAAAGCCATAAGTACATGTGATGGATCTAATGAACCTGATGTACAAGCTGAACCACTTGATGCTCCTATTCCTAATTGATCAAGAAGTAATAGTATTCCTTCACCTTCTATGAATTCAAATGATATATTTGCATTACCTGGTAATCTGTCAGTTCTATGACCGTTTATTTTTACATGTGGTATAGTTTCAACTATTCCATTTAATAATTTTTCTCTAAGTCTTGTAAGCTCTGTTACATGGTGTTCCATATTAGCTTTAGCAAGCTCTGCTGCTTTTCCATATCCTACTATTGCAGGTATATTTTCTGTACCAGCTCTTTTCTTTTTCTCTTGAGCTCCACCATGTATAAAGTTGTGAATTTTTACACCTTTCTTAACAAATAAAGCACCTATTCCTTTAGGTCCATATATTTTATGTCCAGACATACTCATTAAATCTACATCTAGATCTTTTACGTCTACTGGTATATTACCACTTGCTTGAACTGCATCTGTATGCATTAAAGCTCCATATTGATGAGCTATTTTAGTTATTTCTTTTATAGGTTGTATAGTTCCCACTTCATTATTAGCGTACATTACACTTACAAGTATTGTATTATCACTTATAACGCTCTTTAATTGATCTAAATCTACTTTACCTTCTGCATCTACATCTAAGTAAGTAACTTCAAATCCATGAACCTTTTGTAAGTATTCGCAAGTGTGAAGTATAGCATGATGCTCTATTTTAGTAGTTATTATATGATTTCCTTTGTCCTTTCTCGCAAAAGCAGTTCCTTCTAAAGCCCAGTTATCACTTTCAGTACCACCATTAGTGAAAAATACTTCCCTTGGTTCAGCATTTATTAAAGCTGCAACTTGAGCTCTGGCTTTGTCTAATCCTTCTTTTGCTTCTCTACCAAATTGATGGAAGCTTGAAGCGTTACCAAAATATGTTGTATAGTAAGGCATCATAGCCTCTAAAACTTCTTTTTTAACTGGTGTAGTTGCTGAATAATCCATATATAATCTTCTTTTTTCCATAATAGTCATCTCCCTATTTTTTTATTTCATTATTCATCAAGCAATAAATATCATTTTCTAATCTATTTATATTATTATTTTCATAATAATCGTTTACCATATCACAAAGTGTAATAGATTTCATGACATCCTCTATAGCATCTCTCATCTTAGCCCATACTAGCTTTGTAACACAGCTATTTGAATTTTCACATACCCCTTCATCTGATAAACAATCAGAAATCGATATAGGTCCTTCAAGTACAACTAATATGTCGTATACTGTTATATCACTTGCCCTCCTAGATAATAAATACCCACCTTGGGCACCCCTTACACTTTTTATTAGATTAGCTTTTTTTAATTTTGAAAAAATCTGTTCTAAATACTGCTCAGGTATATTTTGTTTACTGGCAATACTTTTTATTGATACAGGTCCTTTACTATGGTTAAGTGATAATTCAAACATAGCCTTGAGCCCGTATCTACCTTTTGTTGATAATTTCATTTTATCACCCTTTTTATTCCTACTTTTTTGGTAGGATTTCTCTTTCTGATATTATTGTATTATACCCTAGTAATTTTGTCAACATTAATTTAGACTATTTTAGTCGGAATTAAAAGTTTTTTCTAAACCTATTGAAAATACTATGTTTTTTTAGATTATATTTTATTCTTTGTAGTATATGCTCCAGTTATCTATCGTTTCAAATCCTAGTTTTTTATAAATTTTACCCGCCTCTTCATTATCGTAAAACAAGCAAGGAATTATATTTTTATCTAAAAGCTCACTACAAAGCTTCATCATACACTTAGTAGCAAGACCTCTATTTCTATAATCATGATGAGTTCCAACACCTATAATCATAGCCGTGTTTTTATTTTCAGCTGTTGATTTTGCCATAGAAATTATCTTCTTTTTGTGTTCAATACAATAGCCCCTCCCACTTCTTAAATTTAACCTTACATTTTCTATCGTCGTATTTTGAAATTCATCTATTTCTTCGTATAGCTTTACGACCTTTTTCATATTAAATATATTTATTTTTTTTAATTTAAAATTATCATCAATCTCTTCTTCGTATTTATCTATAGATAATAATCTACATAAATGAACCTTTCTATATTTGAGCATGCCTAGTTTATTTGCAATTAAATCTATACAGCTAGATTTACCACTTATCTCATTGAACTCCATATCTGAAATCAATTCACAAAATCCGTCTACATCAAAATCTCCGTAAGAATAAAAGGTTAAATATTCAAAGCATTTGAAGAGGATTCCATTTATATTTCCATCTTCGTCTATATCGCAATATATTTTATAAAATATATTTTCAAATCCGTAATTTTTTAATTCCTGTAAGCTAAATGTATTAATTTCCTTTTCTAAATTTAAATATTCTATGACTTTTTTTTCATACTTTCTATCTATTTTTTTAATCATTTAAATCCCCCAAATTACCTCTACTCCTTTTTAATTCTACTTTAAAATAAAGCTTTTCTATCAATATTATAAATATTACCAATTTTATAATCAACAAAGAAAAATCCTCTACTTCAATATGATAGAGGATTTTTCTACTAAAATTCATTTTTTAATTTTTTCCAATATTGTTCAAATGATAATTCATTTTTATTATTTCCAGCTTCATAGTACTTTTTATCCTTGATAGCATCTGGAAGATATTGTTGGTCTATATAATTATTTTTGTAATCGTGAGGATATTTATATTCTAATCCTCTACCTAATTTTTTTGCTCCAGCATAATGTGCATCTTTTAGATAATCTGGTATTTCTCCTATCTCTGTATTATCTAAATCGTATAATGCCTTATCAATAGCCGTTATAACTGAATTTGACTTAGGACATCTAGCTAAATATATAGTCGCCTGAGCTAGTGGCAATTTTGCCTCTGGAAAGCCCAGTTTTAGTGCTGATTCAACACATGCATTTGTTATAGTGACAGCTTGCGGAACTGCAAGTCCTACATCCTCACTGGCCACACATAAAAGCCTTCTAATTATAGACTGCATATCCTGTGTTTTTATAAGTCGAGCTAGATAATGGATTGCTGCATTTTCATCAGATCCTCTAAGTGATTTATGAAAGGCAGATAATATAGAGTAGCTGTCGTCACCTTTGTTGTCGTAATTCATTATCTTTACACTAGAGCAGTTTATTGTGTCCTCCAATGTTATATTCACTGAATTGCTTCCTATATCTATTCCTATATTGAATACGAGCTCTAGCTTATTCAAAGCACTTCTCATATCTCCATTACATGTATTTGCTATATATTTTAAGGCTTCTTCTTCGACATTTATACTCTCATATGTATACAAATCATTTAATTTACTTACAGCTCTTTTAAGACCTTTATAAATATCCTCCTTTATTATAGGCTTGAATTCAAATACAGTACTTCTACTTAAAATAGCCTTGTACACTACAAAATAAGGATTATCTGCCGTACTAGCTATCAAGGTTACAGAGCCATCTTCTATTACCTCAAGTAGAGATTGCTGCTGCTTTTTATTTAATGCTTGTATTTCATCGAGCATCAATATTATTCCATTATATGAAAACAAATCTCTCTTGCTATTGTCTATCGCCTCTTTTATTTCCTTGACTCCACAATTGACTGCATTTAACTTTATGTACTTTTTCCCGGTTACATTAGCTATTATATTCGCCAAAGTTGTCTTTCCTGTTCCAGGAGGACCGTATAAAATCATATTTGGAATAGTTTTATTTTCTATTAGTTTGTTTATTATCTTCCCCTTGCCGATTATATGTGATTGCCCCACCATATCGTCTATAGTCTCTGGTCTTAGTTTATCTGCTAAAGGTTGCATATTTTTTCTCCTTATTTGGAATATAATATGAAAAAATCCTTCTTTAATTAAGAAGGATTTTTTCATAAATTTTATAGATTAATAATTATTTCTTACTTTTTTAAGCTCTGGTATTAATTTGTCATTAAGTATTTTTATATGAGTTCCCTTCATACCTAAAGATCTAGATTCAATAACACCGGCACTTTCAAATTTTCTCAAGGCATTTACGATTACTGATCTTGTTATTCCAACTCTATCAGCTATTTTACTAGCTACTAATAGACCTTCTTTACCATTTAATTCATTAAATATATGCTCAACTGCTTCAAGCTCAGAATAAGAAAGAGTTCCTATTGCCATTTGAACTACAGCTTTTTTACGCATTTCAATTTCTAATTCTTCAGTTTGAGATTTTAGTATTTCCATACCTATTACAGTAGCACTATATTCTGATATAACTAAATCATCATCATTAAAAGTCTTGTCGTATCTTGATAATACTAATGATCCTAATCTTTGGCCACTTCCAAGTATTGGAACTATTGTCAAGTATTTTTCACTTCTATTGTATTCGTCTGGGAATAATTTTACTAACTCTTCTCCTGTTAAATTGTCTAGTGTTTCTGACACTTTAAGTAAGCTATCATTATATTCCTTTGAAAATTTCTTTTGTTTTGTCTCTTCATCCTCTATAACAGAACTATCTTGTATGTCTGTAAGATATAGGCCTAATACTTTACCCTTTGTGTTTAAAACATAGACATTAGCATCTAAAACTTCTCCTAATGTCTCTGCTAATCTATCAAAAGATACTTTAGTTCCACTACTAGTTTGCAAAGTTTTATTTATTCTTCTAGTTTTTTGTAGCACTTCACTTGCCATATTATCCTCTCCTTAATTTAAGTCAATATAATATAAATTTATTACTCTAATCTAACTCTGTGATATAATTAACAGCCTCACAATGTAATATTAACATATTTTTTTATCCAATTCAACAAATATAATTTAATATTTTAAATTTTCACGCATTTCAATAATATTATTTTTAATTGTAATTTTTTATTCTTCTTCGACAATCTTTTCGTTTTTACATTCTTTATTTGAGCAAACTATTTTCTTACCTGATTTTGAATATTTTTCATACATATAAGAACCACATTCCTCACAGACCTCTTCAACTGGTTTATTCCATGCTACAAAATCACATTCTGGATAATTTGAGCATCCGTAAAATGCCTTATTCTTTTTACTTTTTCTCATTATCACATCTCCGTCTTTACATTTTGGACATTTTACACCAATTTTATTGACAATAGGTCTAGTATTTTTACATTCTGGATAATTTTTACAAGCCATAAATTTGCCAAATCGACCGTATTTTATCACCATATTAGCACCACAGATTTCGCAGATTTCATCGGTTTCTTCATCCATATTTACTTTTTCTATTTTTTCCATAGCGATTCTAATAGCTTCCTTCAATGGTGAATAAAACTCTTCGACTACTTTTTTCCATTCTGCATTTCCCTCTTCGATTTCGTCTAATTGAGATTCCATATCGGCAGTAAAATCTACATCCATAAATTTTTGGAAATTTTCATCTAGTATTTTTGTAACTATTATCCCTAGCTCAGTTGGAAGTAAACTAGTCCCGTCTTTTTCAACATATCCTCTGTTTAATATAGTAGTTATAGTAGGCGCATATGTACTTGGTCTTCCTATTCCAAGTTCTTCTAAAGTCTTTACTAAGCTCGCCTCTGTATATCTAGGTGGAGGAGATGTAAAATGTTGAGCTGGATCTTCTTTTTGTATAGTTAAATTTTCACCTTCGCTCAAACCTGGAAGTATTTTATCTTCCCTTTCTGTAAAGTTATATATTTTTGTATATCCATCAAATTTAAGCTTAGAGCCAGTTGCTTTAAATACTAAATTTGAAATTTTACATTCTACATTTAAAACATCAAATACAGAGTCCTCCATTTGACTTGCCACAAATCTTCTCCAAATCAAATTGTAAAGCTTATATTGATCCCTACTCAAAGAATCCTTTATACTATCTGGTGTTCGCTCCACAGAAGTTGGTCTGATGGCTTCGTGAGCATCTTGTACTTTTTTATCTTCTTTTTTAGATTTATTTTCTTTTGTTTGGTTTTTATAATAATTTTCTCCTATTGATTCTACTATATAATCCTTAGCCTTTTCCTTTGCTTCTTCTGATATTCTCTTAGAATCTGTTCTTATATAAGATATAAGACCTACAGTTCCTTCCCCTTTTATATCAATACCTTCATAAAGCTCTTGAGCTACCATCATAGTCTTCTTAGTTGTAAAATTCAGTTTATTTGCAGCATCCTGTTGAAGTACACTTGTAGTAAACGGCTTTGGAGCTGACTTTCTACGACTTTTAGATTCTATTTTATTTACTATTAAATCATTATTTTTTACTATTTCTAAGATTTCTTTTACTTGCTCTTCATTTTCTAATTCTATTTTTTTGCCGTCTTCTCCATAGAATTTTAAAACAAATTCTTCACCATCTTTATTTTTTACAATCAAATCTATTGTCCAGTATTCCTTAGGTATAAAAGAGTTAATTTCCTCTTCTCTCTCACAGACTAACTTTGTAGTCACGGATTGAACTCTACCTGCACTTAAGCCTTTTCTGACCTTTTGCCATAAAATAGGACTTATTTGATATCCTAAAAGTCTATCTAAAACCCTTCTCGCCTGCTGAGCATCAACTAAATCTAGATTTATACTTCTTGGATTTTTTATAGCTTTTTTAATCGCATCCTTTGTTATTTCGTGAAATTCTATTCTACATTCTTCTTTTTCATCTATATTTAAAATATAAGATAAATGCCAAGAAATTGCCTCCCCTTCTCTATCGGGGTCGGTCGCTAGATAAACTCTCTTAGCTTTTTTAGCTTCTTTTTTTAGTTCCTTGATTACATCTCCTTTTCCCCTAATATTTATATATTTTGGTTCAAAGTTATTTTCTATATCAACGCCTAATTGACTTTTAGGTAAATCTCTTACATGTCCTACAGAAGCCTTTACTGTATAGTGACTTTTTCCTAAAAACTTTTCTATTGTTTTAGCCTTAGCTGGCGATTCGACAATTACTAATGCTTTCGCCATATTTTATTACACCCCCACTTACTTTTTCGGTTAAACGTTAAATCCATAAGTTTTATTTTCCATTTCAATAATATAATCGTTTATCAATAGTTCATTTATATTTGAATTTATTGTCTTTATATCAATATCAGTATAATTACAAATATCATCTATTTTTATATTACCTTGTTTTTTCATTAAATCTAAAATTGCAATTTGCTCACAATTTAAGCCCTTAATATCATATTCTATACTATCTTTAGAATTATTTAAAGAAGAAAATTCACACTCGTCCATAATATCTTTAAAATTTCTAGTTACTTTTGCACCTTTTTCTAAAAGTTCATTACATCCTTCGCTCTTTGGAGAATTTATAGGTCCTGGTATTGCCAAAACCGATCTATTCTGCTGTAAAGCATAATTTGCAGTGGTTAAAGCACCACTACCATCTGCTGCTTCTACAACTAAAGTTCCTTTACACAGCCCGCTTATAATTCTATTTCTCTGAACAAAATTTGAAGGATATATTTTTGAACTAATAAAAAACTCCGATATTACGGCTCCACCATTTTCTAAAATTTTTTCGGCTACAGGTATATTTGTAGCTGGTCTTATCTCGTCTATAGGACCTCCCAATATCGCAGCAGTTTTTCCATTTTTACCTTTTATACACGCCATATGTGCTTCAGAATCAATTCCCAAAGCAAGTCCACTTACAATATTTACACCCATAGAGGACAATTCTTCTGTTAATTTTCTAACACAATATAATCCGTATTGTGTAGGAGTTCTCGAACCCACCACAGCTAATGTCTGCTCCATTTTTAAAAAAGAAATATCTCCTTTATAAAATAATATAGGCGGAGGCAACGCAATATGCCTTAATTGTTCTGGATAATTTTCATCCTCAATACAAACACATTGTATTTTGTTATTATATAAAATTTCTTTAATTTTATCAATTCGTGAATAGCTTCTATATTTTACTATATTTCTTAATAATTTTGAATCCAATTTTTTATTTTTAAGAATTTCCCCTTTATTTACCTGCATTAAATTTTCCAGTGTTCCAAATTCTTCTTTTAATATATCCACTTCTAGGTTATTTATTCTATATATAGAACTTAAAAGCAAGTACATGTCCTTTTTTTCCATATTTTCACCTCATTTAAAATATTTGTAATAACCCTTTCTATATGAAAAAGCCTCTAGTATATGACTTTTATTTATATTTTCACTCGATTCTAAATCTGCTATAGTTCTAGCAGTTTTAAGTAATTTAGTGTAGCTTCTGTTGCTCAGCTTGTATTTATCGAATATTTTTTTAGCAATTTGATTGCTTTCTTTATCTAATTTACAGTATTTATTTATTTGAGATGATTTTATTTCATTGTTGCTCTTTATATCGCTATCTTTAAATCTATTTTTTTGCATATTCTTTGCATTTTCAACTCTCTTCTTTATACTAGCAGAGGATTCATTAAAGTTATCATCACTAAATTCACCGTGTTCAACTGAATCAACTGCCAAAAATAAATCAAATCTATCTAAAATCGGTCCTGAAATTTTATTTTTATATCTTATCATTTCATATGCTGAACATTTACATGGAATATCAGACATAAAATAGCCACACGGACAAGGATTCATCGCGGCAATTATCAATGATTTACAAGGGTACTTTATATATCCTTTAAGCCTAGATAGGTTTATGTAGCCATCCTCCATAGGTTGTCTCAATATTTCCAAATCTCTAAACTCCTGTAACTCATCTAAGAATAAAGTACCCCTATGAGCTAAAACAATTTCTCCTGGAGTAGACTTAACCCCACCTCCAATTAAAGAAATTGTCGTAGCGCTATGGTGTGGCGCTCTAAAGGGCCTTTTATTGACTATACCTATATTATTATCGATAAGTCCAGCTATGCTGTAGATCTTACTTACCTCGATCATTTCCTCCTTATCTAAATCAGGCAATATAGTCCTAATTCTTCTCGCCATCATAGTTTTACCTGTGCCAGGAGGGCCTATTAAAAGTGTATTATGATTTCCTGCAGCTGCAATTTCCAACCCTCTTTTTACAAAGTAATTGCCCTTTACATCAGAAAAATCCTCTTCGTACTCCTCTTCTTGTGTATTCTTATTTATATTAGAGAATAAATCACTTAAATTTAAATCTATTTTCCCATTTATGTACTCTATACACTGTCTTAAATTTTTTACAGGAATTACTTCTATTCCATCTACATATGAGCTTTCTAACAAATTCTCATAAGGTATAAATATCCTCTTATATCCTTTTTCCTTTGCACTTAAAACTATAGGTAAAACCCCTCTTATTTTCTTTAAAGTTCCGTCTAATGACAGCTCTCCAACAAATACAGTTTCTCTAAAATAATCTGCTCCTCTTGTTATGTAGTTCATAACTAGTCCGATAGATATCGGCAAATCTAGTAGAGAACCCTCCTTCTTTATATCTGCTGGAGATAAGTTTACAACAATTCTCTTAGTCGGAAAATCATATTCACTATTTATAATTGCCGATTTTACTCTCTCTTTAGCCTCTTTTATCTCCATACTAGCTAACCCAACTATATTAAAACAAGGCATTCCTCTAGTAATATCGACCTCGACATTGACTATAAAGCCATTTATCCCTGATAGATTACATGAATTTACTATACTTAACATATTATCCCTTTCCTAAAATGCATTTTCTATATGGTTTATCCTCTCTTCATCGAAATAAACCTCTACAACATCAAACCTCATTTCGCAATTTCTTAAATTATTCTCCAAAATGTAGTACTTCGCTACAGCAGTTATCTTTTTGATTTTTTTTAAATTTACAGCCTCACAGGCTAACCCGTAATTTTTAGATGTCCTAGATTTTACTTCTACAAATACTATTTTATTTTCAAACCTTGCAATTATATCTACCTCGCCAAATTTAGTCCTGTAATTTGTACAAATTATATTCATGCCTATTGAAACGAGATATTTTCGAGCTATTTTTTCGCCTATTTTGCCTTTCTTTACGTTATCTAGAGATTTAATATTCATAAATGACACCTGCTATTTTCAAAATTTAATTTTCCAAATGTAGACTTTTTTATTTTAGTCATAAAAGTTACAATATATACACTTTTTTAGATTTTAATTGAAAATTTTTACAATTAAATATATTATAAATAATGAATACGTTTCTAATAGGGGGTAAATCATGAATAAAAAGAAAAATTCTAAAAAAACAAAACTAAGTAAAAACGGGAAAATGTTTTTAGGTGGTTTATTAGTAATTATATTAGTTGTAATAATTGCAGGGGTTAAAATATTAAATAAACCAGATAATACATCAGTAGTTGATAACATAAATAAAACAGATACAAAAGTTGAAACATATGAAGCCTCACTAACTGCATGTGGTGATGTCATGGCCCATATGCCTCAGCTCAAGGCACAATACAACGCCTCTACTAAGGAATATTCTTTTGATAACAACTACAAATATGTAAAAAAATACATAGAAAAATCAGACTTGGCAATAGCGAATTTAGAAACTACTCTTTGTAAAGACGATGTATACGCATACAGCTCTTACCCAACCTTTAACACACCAGATGCAATTGCAGACGCCTTAAAAAATGCTGGTTTTGACTTACTATCTACTATTAACAACCACAGCTTTGACATGTCTAGCCTCGGAGTTGAACGTACATTAGCTACTCTAAAGGAAAAGGGCTTTGATACTGTAGGTACTAGAGAAAATGAACCAGACGACGAGTACATAATAGAAAATGTAAACAACATAAAGCTAGGTATCACATCATATTCTTACGGTGAAATAAAAAACGGAACTAAATATTTAAACGGCATAAAAGTATCAAGCGATAAAAATGACTTGATGAATGTATTTAACGCTACAGATTCAGATGAAGCTTTCAATACAATCTACTCTACTGTCGAAAAATACAAAGATAACACAGATATGCAAATAGTAATTCTCCACTGGGGTGACGAATACAGTAGAACTCCTAGCACCTTCCAAACAGAGCTTGCACAAAAGCTTTGCGATGCAGGTGTAGATATTATAATAGGCTCTCATCCTCATGTAGTTCAACCTGTTGAGATGATAAAATCAAGCGATGGAAACCACGAAAC
>NZ_JBJDXL010000280.1:0-4038 GCF_051866655.1 Intestinibacter sp. | reverse complement strand
TTTCTTCATCGAAATAATGTGAAGTATCACAAAATATTACCGCCTCTAAGGCAAATTTTTTTGCAATTTTTATGCTCTCCTTTATTACTGGACATCCATCTGCATCTATTAATATTCTCATAATTTAATCACTCTCTTTTCATTATTATATTATTTACAAGTTTGACGCACTTATTAAATTTTGTAAGGTAATCTCCCTCTATGTATTCAAATTTCTTTCCATGTGATTTGTAAATATCAGCTATCATATCACGGTACTTCTCACGATTATCCCTAATCTCCTCGCTACGATCTCCATCTTGTACCCACTTTACATCAGGAGCAAGGAATAAAATCAAATCGTATCTATTTATCGCATCAATTGCATCAGACAGCTTAATATTTAATTCATCTCCCTCAAGGAATTTTAAAAAAAATTGGGTAATAAGGCAATCTGTATCACAAAAAAGAACTTTGTTACTATGCTCAATTGCCTTTATTTCATTGAGTTTTTGTACAAGAAGAATTTCAGTAAAATCCTCATTCAACATCATTGTATCTGTTCCAGATTTCTCTGACAACTCTCTGCCAGCTTCTTCTATAAAATTTGTATTAAAATAATTAGCAAGATTTACTGTCATCACTGATTTTCCCGAACTCTCCACTCCAATTATAAGAACTTTTTTCACATAATGAGGTCTTACAAAGTTCGGCAACCAGTCCCAATGCCCATAAACGTCCTTTCTAATTTCTGTAGAGTTAATTTCATCTCTCTCAAATACGTAAAATTCACTGTCTGGGTAATTAACATTCCAAAAGCTGTTCTCATCATAATCTGAACCACAGAACACAATGTCTATATGTTCTCCAATCTGTTTTTTTATATATTCTGAATCAGACTTTGATGCCTCAAGAGTGTAATCATTTTTTGTCGCACAACTATCACTAATTGTAAGGATTTTTACATTACCAATATGCTTAGTTGCTTGATATAACCATCTATAACGAACTTTATAATCCACCTCTTCCCTTTTCATCCCTATACTTAAAATCACATAAAGCTTTTCACACATACATGCCGCCTTAATAATACACTCAAGATGTCCATTGTGCATAGGATTAAAAGATCCACCATACATTCCTACTTTATACATTTTATCACCTCACATAAAAACTAAGTTTATTTTGTATCTTTATTCCACTTTACAAGCATAATAATTGCATTGACTAAATAAACTGACCACATTAATACTGTTGCCATATCACCTGTGCCATTAATAAATGCATAAACCCACATAATAACTGTCACAACGTCTACAATTACCCAAAGTACCCACTGTTCCATATATCTCTTTACACAAAGAATCTGAGCAAAAATCGAAAAAACAGTACTCATTGCATCAATAAAAGGTAATGTTCCATCAATAAGTCTAAGAATAAATCCGTATCCTACTGTTCCAGCAGCTACACAAAAGTAAGCAATAATACTACCCTTAAATGAAAGTCTCTTCTTTATAACTTCTTCTGTTTCTTCATTTATATTCTTAGACCACATGTACATACCAACAAAGTTCATAGGAACATAGTAGATAAGGTTCAGCATTACTTCTCCCCAGTATCTCGCTTTCCATGCCACAATCGCATATAAAACTGTATTAATTGTGCCAAACCAGAAGCTTGAAAGTTTTCCCTTACCAGTTAAGATAACACACCAGATACCTGTAAGCGCTGCAAAAATACCAATCGCTGTATCCTTCCAATAAATAGAAACACCTAAAACTACTGCTGTGGCAATTGCAATCCAAAGTATCTCCCATTTCTTCCATCCAATAAATTCTTTTCTTAATACTTCTTTTAATTTGTTCATAATTCTTCCCCCTTTATATTCTTAGTTCTTTTATGTTACTAAGTATTTTTAAAAAAATATTTAGTATTTCAAGTGGCAAATTTTAATCTACCACCTTTTATCTTAGTTTATTTTTGTTACTAAGTTTATTAATTAAATAATAGTTTATTCTTTGATTAAAGTCAACTATTTTTTTATTTTAAATATTTTTAAAAATTAATTACTTGTAAAGTGGTGTATAATTAAAATGTTATAAATTTAGATAATAGGAGAAAGATTATGAAATTACGAATCAATAAAATAGATAACGAAAATATTTCAAATTTAAAAATTGATTGTGAAAACTGTTTTGGACTTTGTTGTGTTGCTTTATTTTTTTCAAAATCAGATGGATTTCCCCAAGATAAAATAGCAGGAAAACCTTGTATAAACCTACAACCAGATTTTAAATGTTCTGTACACAAGAACCTTAGAAAAAAGAGGTTAAAGGGTTGTATGTCATACGATTGTTTTGGAGCAGGTCAAAAAGTAGCACAGGTAACATTTAAAGGGCATGATTGGACAAAATCACCTGATATAGCAAATAAAATGTTTGACGCATTTTTAATAATTAGACAGCTACACGAAATGCTATGGTATCTTATGGATGCATCGACTTTTATATCAAATGACAATATAAAAAATGAATTAAATTCTGTTATTGCAGAAACAGAAAAACTTACAAGGTTGGACCAACAATCAATCATAAATATAGATATTGATAAACATAGAATTAAAGTTAATCGTATTTTAAAGCAAGTGAACGAATTTGTAAAAAAGAAAGTATCTGATGAAAAAATAAAAAATTCAAAAAATAAAAAAGCTTTAAAAGAAGGATATGATTTTATAGGGAGAGATCTAACAAATACAAATTTAATTGGGGCTAATTTTGCAGGAGCATTACTTATAGCGTCTAATATGAAGGATACAAATCTGAAAGGAGCTAACTTAATAGGTGCAGACTTAAGGGATGCAGATATTAGAGGAGCTAATCTTGAGGATTCAATGTTTTTAACTCAATCTCAGGTTAATACAGCTAGAGGTAATTCTAGAACAAAGCTCCCAAAATCATTGAGCATGCCATATTATTGGGAAAAGTAATTGCTATAAAAATAACCATACCTTATTATCTGAGATAGTTTTAGTTACAAGGTATGGTTATTTATTCTTTATTCTTTATATTCTACACAGCTTCGTCGTCTTCATCTTCAAATTGAGAGTTATATAGATTAGTATAGAATCCATTTTGAGCTAATAACTCTTCATGTGTTCCTTGTTCTATTATATCCCCTTCATTTAAGACTAATATTAAATCTGCATTTTTTATAGTAGATAATCTATGAGCTATTATAAAGCTTGTTCTGCCCTTCATTAGGTTATCCATAGCCTTTTGGATTAATATTTCAGTTCTTGTGTCTACAGAGCTTGTAGCCTCATCTAGTATTAATATTTCAGGGTCTGCAAGTATTGCACGAGCTATTGTCAATAATTGCTTTTGACCTTGTGATACGTTGCTGGCTTCTTCGTTTAATATCATATTGTAACCAGCTGGTAAAGTCTTTATAAAATGATCTACGTGAGCTGCTTTTGCTGCCTTCATTATTTGTTCATCAGTTGCATCTAGCTTACCGTATTTTATGTTGTCCTTTATGCTACCACTAAATAGCCATGTATCTTGAAGCACCATCCCAAAACGAGTTCTAAGCTCTTGTCTATTGTAGTCTTTTATATTTTTGCCGTCTACTAAGATTTCACCACTATCTACATCGTAAAATCTCATAAGTAATTTAATTATTGTAGTTTTTCCAGCTCCTGTTGGTCCTACTATAGCGATTTTTTGACCTGGCTTAACTTTTGCAGTAAAATCTTTTATTATTGTCTTACCTTCATCGTAACCAAATTTTACATGGTCGAATACTACCTCTCCATGAGCTTCGTTACTCTTTATAGATTCATTTCCAGTCACAGGTTCTTCCTCTTCTTCTAAGAACTCAAATACCCTTTCAGCAGCTGCAGCTGTAGATTGTAATTGGTTTGATATTTGAGCAATTTGATTTAGCGGTTGGTTAAACTGTCTAACGTATTGTATAAAAGATTGTATATCCCCGACCTCTATAGAATTTTTAATTACTAAAAATCCCCCTAATATAGATATCAAAACATATCCTAAATTA
>NZ_JBJDXL010000279.1:0-4049 GCF_051866655.1 Intestinibacter sp. | reverse complement strand
TAATAGATCTCGTTTTACTTCTATGAAGCATCTGTCGTCTGTATTTAAATCTGAGCCGTATAAGCATCCGTGGTCACAGGCGTTCATTTCAAAGAAGGTATTTTCAAATTTACCGTCCTTTATAGCGTTTAGGACACTTTTACAATCGTCAATACCGTTTACGCATAAAACTGTTTTATGAGGATTTTTGCTTTCCATAAGCTTGGCAGTTTCTCCTGGCATCGGGAATAGTACCTTATCATTACATACAAGGTCGAAAGGTTCGATTTCAAGCTCGTCAAAGTTTATATTTTCTATAGTTAGCCATTTTTGTAATTCGTAAAATGTTATAACCTCGTCTGCACAAATTTCATTATTTGCGTCGGTTTTTTTAGCTATACAAGGCTCTATAAATACGATTTTGTTGTCGCTTCCATATTTACGCTTTAAAAAACGTCCATGGCTTATATATGGTGAAACTACAGGAATTAGACAGCCTGCTAATTCTGGATAGTGCTTTTGAATAAGGTGGTTGATTGAAGGGCACATAGATGTAATGTAGTTTTGATTGTCCTTTTCATTTGCATAGGCATTGTATATGTCAAAAATTGGTTTTGTAGTTATACTAGAATCCTCTACATGAGAAAAGCCTAGTTTTCTAAGTGCAGCTGGTATTTTAAGGCTTTTATCACCAAATGCAGCCGCAAAGCTAGGGTCGATTGATGCGATTACCTTTTCCCCTCTTTTAATTAAGCTCTTGACAGCACTAAAGCTCGTTTTTTCAAGTCTATAATGTTGTGGACATGCTTTAGAGCATTTACCACAAAGAATACATCTATCTTTAAGGATGTCGGCTTGACCATCTTTGATTACTATAGCGTCTACAGCACAATGTCTGATACAAGCATAACATCCACGACATCCATTTTTAGCAAAATTAGAATTTGACATAAGATTTTCCTCCTCATAATAAATATTAAAATATTCCTCGATTAATAAGGAAATTATTTGAAATTTAATAAAATTATACTATATTTTAAAAATATTTACTATTATTTGACATTAAGTCTTATATTGTAGAGAATATTTACTTTGAAATATTACAAAAGTGTAACTAGAAAAATATGGAAAAATGAATTATTATATAAATATAAAAATGATATCAAAATAATATCATTTTTATACAAGGAAGACGAAGTCAGGTAAATTTTATAAAAACAAGTTCTTCACAAATAGTTATCGAAAATTACGAGGAGGTGTGTATCTATGAGTGAAGTAAATCTAGCTAAACAGGACAAATCCATTGAAGAAAAAGAAATAAACGCCATGAGTGGTTGGTTAGGTCTTTTTCTAGGAATATTATGTATCTTAGCTTTTCCAGCAGGGATAGTTTTATCAGTTGTATTTGAAGTGATATGGCTTATTCCAGTTGTGATAGTTTTATTAATAGTAGGAATACTTCTACTATGTGGTTTAAAAATAGTAAATCCAAATGAATCTATAGTATTCGTTTTATTTGGTAATTACTACGGAACACTTAAAAAACCAGGATTTTACTTTGTAAATCCGTTTGTAACAGCGATTAATCCTACTTATGAACCACAACTAACTAAGCTCGGCAAGCTAGGAGAAAAAGATTCAGACGAAGAGAGTACAACTTCAAAAAATAAAAAAATATCTTTAAAGGCTATGACACTTAACAACCAAAAACAAAAGGTAAATGACGAGCTAGGAAATCCTATAATAATAGGAACTATAGTTATTTGGAAGGTAGTAAATCCTACAAAGGCTGTATTCAATGTAGAAAACTACAAGACATTTTTATCAATACAATGTGACTCAACTATAAGAAATGTTGCGAGACTTTATCCATATGATTCAGAGGATTCAGAGGATCACAAAGAAAAATCGCTTCGTGGAAGTAGTCAAGAGGTAGCAGATAAATTAAAAGAAGAGCTTCAAAAACGTGTTGAAATAGCAGGTATAGAAGTAGAAGAAGTACGTATAACTCACTTATCTTATGCACCAGAGATTGCAGCGGCGATGCTACAACGTCAACAAGCAGAGGCTATAATAGCAGCTCGTAAGAAAATAGTAGAAGGAGCTGTGGGTATGGTTGAAATGGCGCTTAATTCTCTTAGCGAAAAGGAAGTTGTCGATCTAGACGACGAGAGAAAGGCCGCTATGGTAAGCAACTTACTTGTAGTCTTATGTGGAAGTAAGGACGCTCAACCTATAGTAAATAGCGGTTCTATTTATTAATAATTATGGCTGAGAAAAAAGACAAAAGTAAAAAACAAATTTTGCTTAGAATTTCGCCAACTCTGTGGAATGAATTAGCTCAGTGGTCAGAGGATGAGTTTAGATCTATAAATGGTCAGATAGAGTACTTGCTCACAGAATGCGTCAAGGCGCGCAAAAAGAGCAAGAAAAAATCGACTTTAAATGAAGATGAGTAATATGGAAAAATATATTTTCCGTATTTATTTATAAAAGTGTAAAATTTTAATAATATTTTTAGGGGGAAGAGAAAATGATTATAGTTACAACAGATCAAATACCAGGAAAAGAAATTAAAGAGGTTGTAGGAGTTATTTCAGGAGGAACAGTTCAATCAAAGAACATAGGTAAAGATATTGGAGCTGGACTAAAGGGTTTAGTAGGTGGAGAAATGAAATCTTATACTGCTATGATGGAAGAAGCTAGAGATATAGCTATGAAGAGATTAATAGAAAAAGCTAGCAGTGCAGGAGCAAATGCTATAGTTGGAATGAGATTTATGACTTCTTCTATAGTACAAGGTGCTAGTGAAGTTATAGCTTATGGAACAGCAGTAGTAGTTGAATAATTAATACTTGAATATAATTTAATTTGCTTGTAATAGTGAAGGCTATCAATCTTTAAATAGGTTGATAGCCTTTTTAAGTATTTCAAAAAACTAAAAAAGCCAGCTATGCCGGGCTGACTTTTAAATTCTAACTTTGGGGAAAGTAGAATATGTATTAATTCATATACTCTAAATATATGCCAAACTTAGTGTATATGTTTTTTACGTTATTTAAAATAGTTTGTGTTCTCAATTTCTTGAGTATTATTATATTAAAGGAATTTATTAGTGTCAATCGGTTATTTTTGTCGGAATTTGTGATAAAAATGATAAGTATTTTGGGAAAACGTATGATTATTTCGTATTATATATAAATAGAAGAAATTATAAATTTATTTGTATACAGAATTCAATAAAAAACTTACAAAAGAATTATAAAAAAATTACTAAAAAATAAAAGTAAATCAAATAAAAAAAATTTTATATAATTGTAAAATATTAACATATAAAAAGATTAGGTTTGACCTAGTCTTTTTATAGTTAAATATCATTTATTATGATTTCTTCACTACTGAAGATTTTAATTTCATAGCACCAAAACCATCGATTTTGCATTCTATATCGTGGCCATCAGATGGATCGTGTACTAGTCTTATGTTTTTTACCTTAGTTCCTATTTTTATAGAAGATGAGCTTCCTTTTACCTTAAGATCTTTTATTACAATTACAGAATCTCCGTCGCTTAAAACATTTCCATTTGCGTCTTTTATAACATTTTCGTCCTCAGATGCCATGCTTGCATTCCATTCATAGCCACATTCAGGACAGACTAAAAGGGAACCGTCTTCATAAGTGTATTCTGAACTGCATTTTGGACAATTTGGTAAATTTTCCATTAAGTTTCCTCCTAAAATTTGTGATAGGTCTATATAATATCATATATTTGATGTTACTTCAAATAGTCGTCGATAATTTTCCACTCTGATATCAGCTTATCTAGTGAAAATCTAGCATTTGCAGGACTTGTAGATGGTAGCTTTATCGCCTTCATGTTTGTAGATTTTTCACAGTATTTTCTATATAAATCGTAGGATTTTCCTCCATTGCAAAATATTTGCTTTATATTAGATTTATCTATTATTGAATTAAAGTCGTTTACGACTACATTTTTTATACTGCTGTCACTAGAGCCCTCTATTTCGCAGCTGGCGATTACATCCCATACAGCTATGTTGTTGTCTAG
>NZ_JBJDXL010000278.1:0-4073 GCF_051866655.1 Intestinibacter sp. | reverse complement strand
ATCTTCTAAATCTGTTTCATATCCAGATTTTTTCATTTTAACTATCACACCAGTTTTAGATTTTTGTTTTGATATAGAAATTTTATATGTTCCATCAGATTTAACTTTTACAGTACTTCCGATTTGTTTTCCATTTACATAAGCTTTTACATATGCTCCAGGAAGTCCTTTACCAGTTATGCTTGTAGAAGTGTTTCTTATTGTGTTAACTGTGAAAGTTCTAAATTCTTTTAAATAACCATCTTTAGAAGCTTTTAACCAGTATTTACCTTTAGAAGCAGTTACTTTTATGTAATAAGTTCCTCTATCAAGTTCATATCTGTCTATAGCAGATTTAGGATTAGAAGTAGAAGCTGAAAGATATTCTAAACCTTCTAAATCATCGAAATCTCTGTATTTATCATAGTATTCTTCTGAATCGTAAATAGTTACTTTAAATGATTTTGATGTAGTTTTGTAGTAGAATTTAACATTTGTATCTTTACTTAATTTAAGCTTGTAAACTGTAGTAGTTGTTGAGCTATTTACTGTTTTAGAAATAGTTTTTCCTAATGATATAGTGCTTGTCGATGAAGCAGCCATTGCTGGTACAGCCGATGCAATTATAACTGTAAGTGTTAACATTAATGCTAATAATCTTTTTTTCATAAAAATTACCTCCATTTCGTTTTTTATTTATTTGTTTTTGTTTAATTTTTTTATTTTCATTATAAAGTACAAATAGGCAATTTATTTTAGGTACCTTTTTTAAAAAAATTATAAAAATTTGAGTAGAAAGTTGAAAATAATGACAAAAAATGTTAAAATACTAATAGCTGAAAAGCAGAAAATGGGGCATACCACCTAGGGTATGAAGCGTTTTCTGCTTTTTTTGTTTTAAAGAATAATTTATATCAGGAGGAATTAAAAAATGAACGCAAGTGTAGCAATTCAAGTATTACCATCATTACCAGACAAGGAATTAGTACCAGTAGTAGACAAGGTAATCGAATATATCCAAAGTCAAGGATTAAAAACAGTAGTTTCACCATTTGAAACAACAATAGAAGGCGACTACGATAAGCTAATGGAAATAGTAAAGCAATGTCAATACGTAGCTTGTGAAGCTGGAGCTCCAGGGCTTATGACTTATGTAAAAATAAACTTCAACCCAGGACCAGAAGGAATATTAACTATATCAGATAAAATAGACAAATACACAGCAAAGGATGGAGAATAAAGATGAGTATATTAGAAAACAGTAAAGAAATTTTTGAAAACATAAAAAAAGTTAGACCAGTTATGCATAATATTTCAAATATAGTAACTGCAAATGATTGTGCAAATATAACATTAGCATGTGGTGGATCTCCAACTATGGCAGATGATCCAGAAGAAGTAGAAGATATAACTGCTGCTTGCAATGGTTTTGTATTAAACATGGGTAACACAGGTGGTTTCATGGTAGAAACTATGCTTCGTGCAGGTAAAAAAAGCAATGAAGTAAACCACCCAACAGTATTAGACCCAGTTGGTGCAGGTGCAGCTAAGAGAAGAAATGAAGTCCTAGAAACTTTATTAAAAGAAATCAAATTCTCAGTAATTAGAGGAAATGTTTCTGAAATCAAATTCGCAGGAACTAAGAGCTCAGGGGCAAAAGGTGTAGATGCTGCTGAAGGAGATAAGGTTACAGAAGAAAATCTAGACGAAATGGTTGCATATGCTAAGAGCATAAGTGCAAAACTAGGTAGTGTAATAGCTATGAGTGGAGCAATAGACATAGTTGCAGATGCGAATACTGCTTACGTAATCAGAAACGGTCACAGCATGATGTCAGATATAACAGGGACAGGATGCATGCTTAGTAGTGTAGTAGGTGTATTCATAGCTTCTAATCCAGATAATATACTAGAAGCAACTGCAGTAGCTATAAGTGCTTACGGACTTGCTGGAGAATTAGCATACAAGAAGACTATGGAAATGGATGGATATACATCAACACTTAGAATGAACTTAATAGACTACATGGGCAAAATGAATGCAGAAATCTTCCAAGGAGGCGCTAAAATTGAAGTTAGATAATGAAGCAATAAGAAAATCAATGCTTTTATATGCGATAACAGATAGAGCTTGGCTTAAAGAAGGAGAAACTCTAGAAGGCGTAGTTGAAGATGTTTTAAAATCAGGTGCGACTTTTCTACAACTTCGTGAAAAAATACAAGGTCATGAAGAAATCGTAGAAATGGCTAAAAAGCTTCAAGCACTTTGCAAAAAATACAATGTTCCATTCGTAGTAAACGACGATATAATGGCTGCAAAGGAAATGGATGCCGACGGTGTACATATAGGACAAAGCGATATGGAATACACAAAAGCTAGAGAAATCCTAGGACCAGATAAAATAATCGGTGTGTCAGCTGGAAATTTACAAGAGGCAAAAGAAGCTGAAAGAGTAGGTGCTGATTATATAGGTGTCGGCGCAGTATTCCATACAGATACTAAAAAGGACGCGACTTCATTGACTATGGATCAATTAAAGGAAATATGTGAAGCTGTATCTATTCCAGTAGTTGCAATAGGTGGAATTAGCGTAGACAATGCACTAGAATTAAAAGGAACTGGTGTAGATGGAATATGTGTAATCTCAGCTATATTTGGAAGTGAAAATCCATCAGAAGCCACTAAAAAATTATTGGATTTATCTAAAAAAATAGTATCTGAATAATTAAGGAAACAGGCATATTATTAGAGGAAGCTATAAATATATGAGTGAAATAATTAAACCACAAGGAAAAACAAATAGCATCGACACATTAGACGATGCTATAGCTAAAAAAAGATTATTGATATTTGACATGGATGGTACGCTTTTAGATTCTATGGAATTTTGGCAAAATTTAGGTAGAGAATATCTTGAAAGTAAAGGCAAGTCGCCAGATGATGATTTGGAAGATGTGATAGAATCTATGACCTTGCAAGAATCTGCATCTTATTTTAAGACAAAATACAATTTATACGAAGATACAGAAGAGATAATAAAACAGGTACTAGATTTTATAGAAGATAAATATTTAAATAAAATTCCATTGAAAAAAGGTGTGAAAAAATTCTTAGAAAAAGTCAATTCTCAGGGATATAAGATGTGTATATTGACTACATCAGAAAAATCTCAAGCAGTAGGTGCTTTAAAGAGAACAGGAGTATTGGATTTATTTGACGAGGTCTATACGGATAGAGATTTTAATTTGAGTAAAAAGGATCCACAAATATATATAAAAACTTGCGAAAAAATGGGCGAATCTCCTTCAGACACAGTAGTATTTGAAGATGCTCTGTATGCAATAGAAAGTGCTAAAAAGACAGCATGTACCGTTGTAGGAGTATACGATGAATACTCTAAAGGTGATTGGGATAAGATAATATCTATCGCTGATAAGACAATTCAAAGTTTTTAAAAATAATTATTGCAAATAAGGCATAGGCTAATTTAGGAAGCCTATGCCATTTAAAATCTTATCATAGGAAGTTATTTATAGAAAAAATTCAAACTTTCTGATGTACTGACCAAATTAAAAATTATCTTTAAATTCTTTATATATTCTCGGCAATTCATTTTCTTCTATAGGTAAACCATATGAAGCAAAAGGTATCACAATATTTCTTTTTTCTTTATTTACTTGATATTCTATATTTGGAGAAAAATAAAATATGTCATAATTATTTACATCAGCTTTAAAATCAATCTCTATTTTTAAATTATCCTTTGGATTTATATTTTGTATTTCTTTTACTTTTTTTGAATTAATAAAATAATATACGTTGTTTATATATTCGTTATTTTTTACATTAATAGATTTGATGATATTTTTAGATTGATTCTCTAGTTGTACATCGTAACTGTTCATTTCTTTTGTTAGACCTAAATTAGATATTAAACTTAAATCATCGCTTGCTTTAATTCTTTTTATGAAAATATCTCCTATATAATATTTTTTATCTAGTAATTCTAAAGTTTTTAAATTATAAGAATTATTTTTATTTAAAAAATTAATATCTATATCCATAGAATATAAACAAATATCTTTATATTTATT
>NZ_JBJDXL010000277.1:0-4075 GCF_051866655.1 Intestinibacter sp. | reverse complement strand
TAAACGTACAGAGGATTATATAACAGGAAGATTCGGTTAAAATTTAAATCAGTTAAAATTTAAGTATTACAAACTATGGTTTAAGGAGATATGAAATGGCAAGTACAAATTTAGAGATGAATATAAAAACTTTAAAAGAATATATAAATAGAATGATGGATAAATGCGAAGAAGCTATAGAATTATCTGTTAAAAGTATGATTAATAAGGATGTAGATTTAGCTAAAAAGGTTATAAATAACGACGATGATATAGATATATTAAGAGAATATATTAGAGATAGAAGTATAGAATTGATGGCATTAAAACAACCTATGGCAAAGGATTTAAGAGAAATATACGCTTTATCTGACATATCAACTGAATTAGAAAGAATTGGAGACTATGCAGCAAATATAGCTTCAGAAGTAGTATCAATTGCAGGTGAAGACTATATAAAGGAATTAGTCGATATACCAAAGATGACTGAGCATTGTTTAGATATGTTTAGAAGTTTGAAGACTGCTTTTATAAATCAAGATGCAGACTTAGCCTATAAGGTAGCTCTTATAGACAATGAAATCGACGTTCTTTACTACAAAGTAAGAGAAGATTGCTTGAGAGTTATGCATGAAAATCCAGAGCAAAATATAAATCAAGGTGTAAAGCTTTTATTTGTAGGAAGATATTTAGAAAGAATTGGAGATCATATTACTAATGTATGTGAAAAAATCATATACGCAAGAAATGGTAAGATGATTGAAATAGGATAAAAAATTATATTATGAGTAGCATAATACAATATGAAAAATATATTCTTTTAACCAACCAACTAACATATATATGGAAAAGGGAATTATTGATATGTTTTGATGTATCAGTAATTCCCTTTTATTTTAGTTAAAATTTAAAGTTGAAAATACTCTCTTACATACAGTTTCACCGATTATATCAGCTAAAACTAATTTTAATAAATCCACTAATACAAAAGGAACTACACAGTAAAGCAGACTTTGCATTATTGTATTTCCAGTTACAAAAGAGAACATAATTGTACCAAATGCATAAACAACTGCTAATCCAACAACCATGCTAATAGCAGTTAAAATATGAGAATTGAATTTTTCTTTAGTATATCCGATTATAAATGCCATTAAAGGATATCCAAGTAAAAATCCACCAGTTGGTCCAAATAGAACTCCTACACCTCCTGAAAATTGAGCGAATACAGGAATTCCGATTCCCCCTAATACTAAGTATATTAAAGTTGCTATAAATCCACATTTATACCCTAATATAAGTCCAGTTATAGCAATGCCGAATATTTGTAATGTAAGTGGTACAGTTGTAAAAGGTAGTGGAATAGATATTTGAGCAAATACAGATATTAATGCTGCAAATAAACCACATAGAATAATTTCTCTAGTTGAAAGCTTCATAAAATATCCTCCTAAAATTTTGCTTTTTGAATTAACGTTAACTAAAAATAATAAATAAGTTAACAATAATTCTACACTAAAAAAAATTTTTTGCAATAGTTTTTGGAAAAAAATGATAAAGATTTTTTAATATATAAATGCTTATGATATACTAAATGTGTAGAAAAAATACTGTAATTGAAAGGGGAGCAATTATGTATAATAGTCAATTTTATCAAGAAATACTAGACGAAATAAAATCAAGTGGTTTATGGAAGGATGAAAGAGTTATAACAACTCCACAAAAATCAAAAATAGACACTACACAGGCTAATGGAGTAGTAAACATGTGTGCAAATAACTATCTAGGTTTAGCAGATAACCAAGAAATAATCGAGGCTGCAAAAGCAAGCTACGATAAATGGGGATATGGATTGTCATCTGTTAGATTTATATGCGGTACACAAGAAATACATAAAGAATTAGAAGCTAAAATAAGTGAATTTTTACAAACAGAGGATACAATATTATATACTTCATGCTTTGATGCAAATGGTGGTTTATTTGAAACTATAACAACTGCTGAAGATGCTATAATAAGTGACGAATTAAACCATGCGAGTATAATCGATGGTATTAGACTTTCAAAGGCTAAAAAATATAGATACAAAAATAACGACATGAAATCTCTAGAAGAAATGCTTATAAAAGCAGATCAAGAGGGAGCAAAAAACAAAGTAATAGCAACTGATGGTGTTTTCTCTATGGATGGTATAATAGCTGATTTAGAGGGAATATGTGATTTAGCAGAAAAATACAATGCAATGGTAATGGTAGATGATTCTCATGCAGTAGGATTTATGGGTAAAAATGGTAGAGGAACTCATGAGTACAGAAATGTTATGGGTAGAGTTGATATAATTACAGGAACATTGGGAAAAGCACTAGGTGGAGCTAGTGGTGGATATACTAGTGGTAGAAAAGAAATAATAGCTTTACTTAGACAAAGATCAAGACCATATCTATTTTCAAATACATTAGCGCCTTCTATAGCGGCTGCTAGTATAAAAACTTTAGAAATTCTTTCAAGAAGTACAGAATATAGAGATAGACTAGAAGAAAACACAAAATACTTCAGAGAAGGCATCAAAAAAATAGGATTAAATATAATTGAAAGTGAACATCCAATAGTACCTATTATGCTAGGAGATTCTTTAGTTGCTCAAAAATTTGCTCAAAAAATGTTAGAAAAAGGTATATATGTAATAGGCTTCTACTATCCAGTAGTACCTAAAGGAAAGGCTAGAATTAGAACACAAATTTCAGCATGTCATACAAAAGAAGATTTAGATTTAGCGTTAAAAGCATTTAAAGAATGCAAGGAAGAATTAGGATTATAAGAATTATAATTAAGTAATATATATTAAAAATTTAATTAAATATAGAAATAAAAAGTGAAGGGAGATTATATATATGCAGGTTGAGCATAAAAAACAAGTGTCAGAATCGTTTAGACTAGGAGCATTGCTTGCTATTGTAGGAGGTTTTTTAGATGCATATACTTACATATGTAGAGGCGAGGTTTTCTCTAATTCACAAACAGGAAATACTGTATTAGTAGGATTGTCTTTAGCGCAATCTGACTTTAAGGGAGCTTTGTACCATTTTGTTCCAGTTATAGCGTTTATAGCGGGTATAATATTGACAGAAATAATTAAAAGCAGAGTAAAACCAAAACCTACTTTTATCCATTGGAGACAAATTATAATAGGGGCAGAGATAATAATTCTTTTTATAATATCATTTGTTCCAACAGGAATTTATGATGTAGTTGTAAATGTTTCTATTTCATTTATTTGCGCTATGCAGGTGGAGGCTTTTAGAAAAGTAAACGGAACAAATTTAGCAACGACAATGTGTACAGGAAATTTAAGAACGGCTACTGAACAAATATACATATCAGTTGTGGAAAAGGATAAAGTTAAAATGAAAAAAAGTACTCAAGCTTATGGAATAGTGTTTTTTTTCATTGTAGGAGCATGCATAGGTGGTATTTTGACTAATATGTATTTGGAAAAAGCTATTTTAGTTGCAAGTGGAATTTTATGTGTTGTATTTCTATTTATGTTTAAAAACTCTGAAAGAGATTTTTTAAAGCAATTGGAGAAATGCGATAAATTGGACGAAAATTAAAAATAGAATTTTAATAAAAACTTAATAATTAGGTAATATTAAATTAAGGTTTAGGGATTATATTTTAAGTATAAGATTTAGTTAGTTTAAGTAAAATTTTACTTGAAGAAGTTTAAACTGACTGTTTGTGCAGTTTAGAAGCTAGATAATTTTTTCAATGTTACTCCTTTTTTAGCAGGATATGGTTCGCCATATCCTGTTTTTTTGACATTTGTACAATATTGCAATAAATTTCAGCTTTATATATAATTAGTAAAAGAAGATTATATATTGAGAATAGGGATGTGAAAATATTGAGCAGTAAAGACGAAAGATTTATGATAAAAGTTGTCGATATGTACTATAAAGATGAGATGAGTCAAGATGCGATTTCAAAAAAGTTAAATATATCTAGGGCTACTGTTTCGAGAACTTTAAGCAGGGCTAAAAAAGAAGGAATAGTAAAGATACAAATTAATTATCCAAGTGAAAATACTATAGAACTT